>JADJXS010000006.1 GCA_016710275.1 Phycisphaerales bacterium | reverse complement strand
TGCCGCCGGCCGCGAAACCCTGCAGGCCAGTGAGAATGTCGCCGCCGCCGCCGAAGATGTCGAACAGGTTGCCGAAGCCGCTACCGAAACTGCTCGCGGTCGACGCCGCAGCCGACGCCGACAGCGCCGCCGCGGATGCCGTGAGCGCCGCCGCCGACCCGGACAGCGCGGTGGCCGACCCCGTCAGGGCGACCGCTCCGGAGTCGACCCCGCCGAACAACCCGGAGAACAATTCGCCGAAGCCGCCGAAGATTCCGTCTTTCCCGAACGCCTGCTGTGCCAGGTTGTCGGCCACGACCGTCGTGATCTTCCCGGCGATGTCGGCTCCGAAATCCTTCAGCGATTGCAGCGGGTCCTTCCCGGAAACGAGGTCCTGCAGCAGTTGCGAGAAGCTGCTCGCGCCTATCTGGTTGAACTTGAGCGCGATGAGGTCGGTCGTCGCTGCCATGCGTTCGATCGCGAGTTCCATCTGCTCGGCCGCGATCATCGCCCGCTTGTCGCCGCTCGCCTCGGCGATCTCGCGGTACTTCGCAGCCACCTCCGACAGCTCGCCGATGCGCGCCTTATTTGCCTGCGACAGCCGCGCCAGCGCGTCCAGCTCGGTGATCGCCCCGGAGTCACGCAGGATGTTCACGCGCTCCTGCGCGATCGCGACCTCATCGAGGATGAAGCCGAAGTCCTGTTGTGTCTGGTTCAGCGACGCCTGCTGCACGGTGAGCGTGCGCAGCTCGGCGAGCTTCTGGTCGAGAAGTTCTGCGCTGCGCCGCGACTGATCGTCGGTCGACCGCTTTTTGAGGTCGATCCGCTTCTGCCATTCCGCGTTCTGCAGGTCGAACCCGAAGGCCGCCGCGGTGGCCTGGTCGCCGCGCAACTGCGCGATCGTGAGCGCCACGTCTTCGAGCTTGCGCAGGAACTGCGCCGCCGCCTTTTCCTCGTCGAGGAATAGATTCACGCTCTTGATTGATGCGTCCTGCTGCGCCTTCGCGCGCTTGCCAACAACGTCAGCGATCTTCGCCTCGGCGTCGACGCGATCCTTCGGGCTCGCCTTCGCTGCGAACGCCTGCAGCGCGGCGATCTCCTGGTCGTACAGCGCAACCTCTTTGTCCAGCGCGTCGCGGATCAGCTCCTGTCGGGTCTGGTAGTACTCCCGCGTCGCGATCTGGTCGTCCTGGTAGTACCGCTGCAGGAAGTGCTCGCGGTCCTTCAGCACGTCCTGTTCTGCGCGCAACACGGACTCCAGCGCCTTGAGCTGGCCGTCGAGAATCTTGCGCGCGGCGTCGTCCGCGCCGGACGCGGAGACGAGGCTTGGCGCACGCTGGCCGCCGCCGGCGGGCTTGGCGCCGCTCGGGCGTTTCGTCCCCGGCTGCTCGGTGCCGAAGAGGATCGCGTCGCGTAGCTTCTCGTATTCCTTGAGCCGGCGCTCGGTGTCGGCCAGGAACTCATCGTTGATGAACTTCGCGCCCTTGAAGTCGCCAGAGAGGAACGCCTTGGACGCGGCGGTCGACGCGCCGAGGTATCTCCCGAGCGTCGAGAAGGCGTTGGCCGCCGTGAGTGCGACGACAGACAGTCCCTTGATGATCCCGGCGACGTCTTGCGCCACCACAGCAAAGGCGCTCGACTTCTCCTGATTCTCGACCCACAGGCCGGCCAGCGTCTGCAACGACGGCAGCAGCTCCGATGCGAGCGCGCGGCCGAACTGCCCGTTGAGCAGCTTCAGCTTCGCCATCGTGTCGTTGAACTTGTCCGCCTGCCCCGCCGTCTCCTGCGTGATCCCGCCAAACCGGCGGAAGTAGTCGATGTTCTCCAACAGCGAGTCGCCGCCCTCGCGCAGGAGCGGGAGAAAGCCTGCGTAGGACTTGCCGAATACCGCATTCGCGAGCGCGGCCGTGTTCGCGTGGTCGTCGTAGCTGGCGAAACGATCGGCGACCTTCACCAGGATGTCGTCGGTCGTCTTGTTCTTCAGTTCGTCGACGGAAATGCCGAGCGCTTCGAACGCCTTCACGGCATCCTTCTCGCCGCTGATCGCCTCGGCAATCTTCAGGTTGAACTTCGAGATTGATGCGGCCGCGTCTTCGAGGCTGCCGCCCGACTGTTCCGCAGCGAAACCGATGCCGCCGAGTGTGTCGACCGCGATGCCGGTCTGTTTCGACAAGTCGTTCAGGTGGTCGGCTGCGTCGACGCTGCCCTTGACCAGGTTCACGAACGCGCCGACCGTGATCGCGCCGGCGAGCCCAGCCACCGTGCCGCGCACGGCCGACAGCGCGGAGGTCATCCGCTTCGATGCGGACTCTGCGAACGACGCAGCCTTTCCGAGGTCGGCCTGAAACTTCGCGACCGATGCGGCCAGCTCGACGGTGAGTTTCCCGACGTTCGCCATCGCGCTACCTCACCTTCGCTGCGGCCTGCCGCTGCATGTGGTCGCGCAGCGCTATCAGGCGCGCGAGGAAGCATTCGACGTCGACGACGCCGAACATCTCCGCGATCACCGGCAGCGCGATCCAGTTGACCTCGCCGCCCATCATGTTCCACGCCCGGATCACCATCTGCTCCTCGTCCGGCATCTCGCCCGACTGCAGGCCGCCCGTTACGTCCGACAACAGCCGCGCCTCCAGCCGGGCGGTCAGTTTTTTCCGGCCGACTCCAGCGCCTCGCGGTGCAGGTTGAACTGCTCCAGCGCCGCAGTCGCCAGCGGCTCCCAGAAGTCCGGGCGGTCCGGCAACCACGCCTCCCACAACGCGCGGTCGAACTTCACCGGATCGGTCCCGCCACCGCCAACCAGATCGTCTTCGGTGACGGCCTCCCACCCGATCACGATCTCGCGCGCGATCGCAACGAAATCAGCGTTCGCGCGATGCCAGCGCACGGCATCCTCGTCGGTCGGACGGCAGGCGATGAACGTCCACCGCCCGACCGTGACGCGGAACTCCCTCTGCCGGCGCATGCGCGCGATCAGTTCCTTCGACATGGCTCCTCCTCCTGTCTCGGGTTGACCGCTACGAGCCGTAGTGCATCACCAGCGCGACCGGGGTGAAGTTGATCGTCGCCGTCGCGGCCGCGTTCGTAGACAGCTCGAAGCCCTGGCCGCCGCTCACGTTCGCGGTGAAGATGGTCCGCGCGCCGCCCGCCCAGCTCACGCGGAGCACGACCCGCGAATTGCTGTTCGTCGCCGCGATGATCAGGCCCTCGGCGGTGGTGCCAGGCGAGAACAGGCCGCTGATCTGGCCGTCCGGCGCGTCCGGCAGCCCGTAGGCGTACTGCTTCGCCTTGTCGATGAGCCGCGTGATGTCGATCTTGGCCGGAGCAGGATTCGGCATCGTCACGTTCTGCGCCGACGACAGCGTGGCGAACGCGGTTACTTCGTTCGCAACGCCGGACACCCAAGTCGAGTACGCCGACGTGTCGATGCCCTCGAGCTCGAACGTGTTCGCCGTCACGTTGGCGACCCGGACGGCCTGCCCGTCCAGTTCGATCGTGCCGTCGGTGACCGTGAAGACGACGATGTCGCCGTTCGACAGTCCGTGCGCGGTGGAGGTTGCGACCCCAGGATTCGCCAGCGTGAGGCCGGTGACGGTCAGGTCGCTGCCGAGCGTCTGCTGAACCGCGACGCTCATGTTGGTGCCGATGTACGCCATGATGAAACTCCTCGATGTGAATCCGAGGAGGCCATGCGGGGCGCGGCCTGGCTGGCGTGGCCCCGCGCGTGCTCGGGCGGTTCG
Organism: Phycisphaerales bacterium; assembly: GCA_016710275.1. Classification (GTDB taxonomy): domain Bacteria; phylum Planctomycetota; class Phycisphaerae; order UBA1845; family Fen-1342; genus H1-PLA3. Next base: position 9,490 of record JADJXS010000006.1, on the reverse strand, counting down.
TGATTACGTCAAGACTTCTGCGATTCTAGCCACTTCTCCCACGCATGTATCGCACCTTTCATCAGGCGGATCAGCGTTTCGTGCAACAAGAGCGTCGCCGGCTTCATGCGTGCCAGAACGAGTACTGCACCGGCTCCATCGTTTCCAGCGTCTCGGCGTCGTAGTCCTCGCCGCTGACGTCGGTCCGGTACTTGTTCACCAAGCCGGCCGCGGCATCAATCGCCGCGATCACGGCCGTAGCCGTATCCAGCGCGACCTGCTTCGCCGACGTCGACCCGGTCGTCTCGCCCCAGCATTCGAACACGAAAACACTGTTCGTCGTGCCCTCGTATCCGGTGAGCGTCATGACCGGCGCGTGCAGGATCCGGCGGTACGTCACCAGCGGGAGCGGCGCGTCCTCTGGCACTTCGCCGGCCGGGTACACCCGCCCGCCGGCCACCGCCGCGAGCGCAGTCACGATGTCAGATTGAATGCTCACCGCGCCGCTGCCTCGAAGTTCGCCCGCATCTGCGTCTCGATGATCGAGAGGTACTTGTAGCGGCCGGCCGCGAAAGCGTTCGTCAGGTAGCGGACGCCGGCGACAGACCCGGTAGCGGCCGCCCGCCGGCCGGCAAGCGAGAATGCCGACACTAGCCCGCGCTTGCGCTTCCAGCGCGATCCCTTCGGCTTGCGCGGCACGATCCGATGGCCGAACTCCACCCACGACGCGTAGTACGCGTCGCGGTTGCCCTTCTGCTGCTTCTTCCCACGGCGAAAGGTCACGATGTAGACCGCCTGCAGGTCGTTGCTCTGCGTCCGGTCGAACTTGACCAGGGCAGACCGCTTCAGCGTCCCAGCCGGAACAAGGCGGCCGCCGCGACGTTTCGACCCCTTCCCGAGCGGCGCCCGGTTGCGCGCGTCGTCCCGCGCCTGTTTCGCGGCAGCCGACAGGGACCGCCGAAATGCCTTCTTCGCGATGTCCCGTGGCAGTGACTCGAACTTGCGCTTCAGCTCCGTCAGCCCTTCAATCCGGACGATCTCTGCCATCATTCCACCCGCAGCCCTTCCGAGCAGATCAGCTCGAGCTCGCGGTTCGCCTCGGCCACGTTGCGCGGTGGCGCGTCCAGCACGAAGTAGCGCGGCGCGATGTAGTGCGTTCCCGTACCGGCGGTCGTCAGGTCGATCGTCGCGCCGCCGACGGTCGCCGCCAGCGTATAGACGTCCGAAGCCGCCGTCTTGACGTAGTACGTCGTGCCGGCCACCAGCGGCGCCGGCAACGCCCCGCCTACGTTCAGCAGCACCAGTGGATCGGCAGCCGCCCATGTCTGCGGGCCCGGCGTGGTCAGCGCGTCCGTCGCGGCGTCGGCCGTGAATGTCTGCCCCCACACGATCCGCCACGTCGCGTCGATCCCGGCGTACGCCCGCGCGAACCGCAGCCGGATCAGGTGGCTCGCCTCGGACTGGCGCTGCGCCGCGACGAGCTGCTCCCGGCCGGTGAGGCTCTCGATCGACGCCCACGCCTGCGCGACCGTCGTCCATGTGGTGATGCGGCCGCCCACAGCATCGCGCGCGCCTCCAGGGCGCTGCAACGCGACCAGCTTGTTGAGCGGCGCAGCCCTCACGGCAACCACACTTTCAGCGGATCGAGCATGTGGTCGGCGAACTGCATCGTCGCGTGCTGGCCGCGCTCGATCACGGCCGATGCCTCGCGGTTCGCCTCCTGTTCGCCGACCGCCAGCAAGATCCATGACAATGCGGACGCCGGCATCTCGCCGACGTAGTGCGTGCCGGTGCCGGTGTCGGTCAGGTCGACCGTCGACCCTCCGACCGTCGCGGCCAGCGTGTAGACACCGCTGCCGGGCGCCGTCTTGATGTAGTAGGTCGTCCACGCGGCAAGCGGCGCAGGCAGCGCCCCGCCGCTATTGGAGAATCGCACCGGATCGTCGACTTCCCACGTCACCGGCCCTGTCACGGTGATCTCATTCGACGTCGAGTTCGCGGTGAACGGTGACGCATACCCGGCGTCGTAGGTCACAATGACCGCCTGCTCTTGCTCCCGCGTGGTCGGCCATTCAACCCCATAGGCCGGCGTGATGAACGACGGGGTCGCGTGACTGTTCACCGCGTAATCCGCAGCGGAAACGGTCTGCGTGGCCCCATCGCTGTCGACGTACTGCACCGACACGACGCTCACCAGCGGTACGTGCGGTATTACGATGCCGTGATACGCTGAGTACTTCCCGACCTGCACGAAGCCGTCAGGGAACGCCGGAAGTGTCAGCGTGTAGCGCGTGTGCAGAAGCGCGCGGTTTGTCCTCGCCTCGGCCGTCTGCCACGCCTGATGTATCCACGTCGGCAGCAACCCATCGCGGTCCGTATCGTAGATCGCGAGGTGACGCTTGACGTGCGTCAAGTCCAGCGGCAGACCCTTCGGCGCCGTCGTAACGGTCGTGTCGTAGCGCATCAGCGTCCCCCGCTGGCCTCAACAATCGCGTTCGGATGCTGCGAATGGTCGTAGCGCGCCTCGATTTCGTCGGCGGTCGGGATGGTCTCGCGTTCGACCAGGTCGACGCACAGGCGCTCGCCTTCGGTGCGCAACGTAACGTCGAGCGTGTCATAGCCGTACAGTCGGTCGGCTTGGGTGTTCATGGCGTCGAGCAACGTCGACGTCTTCGGAACGTTCACGATGATGCCGAGCTGCGCCGCGACGCCGAGCCAGTACTCGACGCAGGCGCGCCCCTTTTCCGCCTGGTGCGCGTTTGGGTAGGTGAAATCGACCCCGAACAGCGAGATGCGCTTGACGCCGAGGTATATCGCGTACGCCACCGCGTAGGCTGCGGTCGAGTTGAAGTACGGTGCCCGCCCGGTGCGGTTGAGCACGTCCTCAAGCGGGAACTCGACCAGACCAGGATAGTCCGGATGCGCCCGGCTAGTGATGACCGGGCCCGGATGCACCCGGAGCCATTCCAGCATGTGAGCGATGTTCGACTCAGGGGCCGCCTTCGCGCGCGCTTCCTGGACGCGGACGTCGTCCATGTGAAAGATGCGGTCGCACATGATGACACCGCCGACCGCGTTGATCCCCCACACCTCGTCGCAGTAGACGTGCTTTCCGCCCAGACGCTTGACAAGGTCGACGTACTGCTCGAGCGACGGCCCGAGCCCGAGGATGGCGACGTGCTCCGGGTTCGGGAACGCTTCCATCGGCGCGAATCCGGATTGTTCGACGACCTGTACCGGGGCCGCCTTCGCTACGCGCGTCTTGGCCTCCTCGAACTTCACAGGACGCCCGTTGACGGTATCGTCCCTATCGCAAAGCGCGATGATCGTGCGCCCTTCGATGCCGCGTTCGACTTCCGACTCGTCGCCAGCCTGCCCGTACCATTCGCGCACGATCCAGCCGGCCGCGTGGAGCAGCTCGAGAAACTCGTCTTTCGTATAATGCCGGTGATGGAACGCGAAGCCTGCCCCGTACGGAAGCACTGACTCATTCGGGACGCTCGCGAGCAGCAGCTTCGCTGGCCGCAGGCTGCGCAACAGCGCGACCGGGTCATCGACATGCTCGATGGTTTCGAAACAGACAGCCGCGTCGAACGCACCGGCGGGGCAAATGCCGTCCGCTCGATGGTACGTCGCGCGCGGGTAGAACTTGCGCGCGTACCCGACCGCCTCCGACGATTTGTCGTAGCCTGTCGCCGTGTGCCCGGCGTCGGCGAGCAACTGCGTACCGTAGCCGACACCGCACGCGAAATCGACAACAACACTACGGGCGGGCAGCACGGAGGCTGCCCACTCGTAGCGGGCGACGTGGTCGCGCCTGATCCCGGATAGGGTAGGCGCGACTTGACGTTCGCCGTCGACAATCACGGATTGGCCTGCGGGACGATCGACGGCGAGTGCATCACGCCGACAATCGACACGATGGTCGCAGCGGTGACCGTCGTGCTCGCGATGCCGCAGCTCACGTACCGCTTGCTGCCGCGATACCCGACACGCGTCGACACGAACTTCCCGGTTCCGGACGTCCGTGCCGTCGCCTGCGCCGGCAATGCCGCCAGCGCCTCCGTGCCGATCAGGTCGGCGTTCGCGACCGACGTCATCGTGCCGGTCGCGTCCCCTTCCTTCACGACCGGGGTGATGGTCGCATTGGTCGCGGTCACCGAGCCGTAGTTGATCACGAACTCGACGCCGTTGAAGCCCTGCCGGTCGAGCACCTTGCCGGCCAGCCCGGCGACCGTGGTCAGCGCCACCGGGCCGAGCGCGCGCAGCGTGCGCGTCGTATTGTGCAGATCGTGCATGGTTCAGCTCCTCTTGATGAATGGTTGGCGTGGGTCAGGCCGCGATCAGCTCGTCGCGAACTTCATCAGCTTGATCGCCTCGAAGTTGTAGATCCCGCCACCGAACCGGCGCCGGAAGTTGAACTTCGTCGTGCCCTTCGCCGTGATGTTGTCGCGGATCAGCGTCGTCCCGGTGCGGTTCACGATCATGTAGCCGCGCTGGAAGTTGCCGTATGCGAGGCTGTAGCTGTTGGCAGCGACCGTCGGGAAATTGTCGTCGATCTCGACCGGCGACCCGAGGAAGCGGCCGGCGGGTCCTGCCGTCGGGTCCGGGTTCCACAGGTAGTAGCTGCCGGACGCGTCCTTGAACTGCCGGCACAGCGCCAGCGTCGAGTCCGACATCAGCCAGACGGCGCCGTTGCGGTACTGCGACTTGAGCGCGTGCTGCAGGTTCACGAAGTAGTCGGCCGGAGCCACCGAGGCGAACGCCGCCGACTTGCCGGACGGCATGTACCCCACCTTGCCCCACGTGTACGCAGAGTTCGCGACGTTCGTGTAGGACGTGATGCCCCACGCCTTGCCGACGCCGTTGCCCTGGATGTACTCGGACGCGGCGCCCTCGGCGAAGCCGATCGCCGCTTCCATCGTCAGGTCGGCGGCGAGGTCGATGTCGGCGTCCTCGAGCGTTTCGTTGAACACCCACGGCTCGATCTCGGCCGGGTGCGCGACGAACTCGAGCGAGGCGTACGTCGGCTCGGTCGTCTCGCCACCGGTGCCGCCTTCCGCGACGCGGCGCATCGACATTCCGGCCGTCTTCACGCGCCGCTGATACGAGCGCGTGCCGATGGTGATCGTGCGCGCCAGCCGCGCCATCGCGCTGATCGTCGGGACGATGCGGTCGATCTCGGCGTCCATGGCCTTCGGCACGAGCACCCCGCCCTCGACGTCGGACGTGCTGTTCATCGCCTTGCGTTCCAGGTCGCGCGAGATCGGCGTGCCCTTGCGGACGAAGTCCGCGAACGCCGCCTTGTGCTCGGCTTGCTCGTCGGACAGGCCGCTCGCGCCGCCGGCCGGGCGCTGGGCAGCGAGCGTCACGGCCTTCAGTTCCTTCGCCTGCGTGGCGAGCTCGTCGTTGATCTTGGCGAGCTTGGCGTCGTAGTCGGCCGTGGTCTGGCCCTTCTCGATCGCGGCCAGGCGCTCGTCGTTCGTCTTCCGGAACGTCTCCCACGCGACATTCTGCGCGTCGAGCAGGTTCTTCACCTCTTGCATGCTGTCCATGCTGTCTACTCCTTCGTGATAGCGGTGAGGTTGCGGCGCAGCAGCGCCGTCACTTCGTCGAGCACTTCGCCGCCAGCGTCCTGCATGGCCTGCAGTGCTTTAAAGCCCGAGGTCAACACGACCCGAGCCTCTGAGCGAGTGAGCCCAGCGTCCTGCATGAGCCACCGCTCGAACTCTCGTTCCGTCCAGCCGCCGGCAGACTTCACGTCGCTCACGCGCGCGAGCCCGTTCGCCGGGAACGTGACCGGACTGATCTCCATCAGCTTGATTTCCTCCAGCGTGCGCCGCGGCTCCTCCGGCTTGCTGCGGCTGCGCCACTTGATCGGGATAAACCCGATCGAAAGCCCGTCGATCGCCGGGCGCGGCTTCATCTTCATGAGCGTGTGCAGCTCCTGCCCGCGCGACGTCGGCGCGAGGTCGCCCTCGACCTTCAGCCCGACGTCGTCTTCGGACAGGTCCGACCACACGCCGACCGGCGTCAGATCCTGCGCTGTCATCCCCCATGCGCCGTGCTGCGACAGCATCGCCGGCCAGCGGCCAGACGACTTCGCCTCGTGAATCGTGCGCGCAAACGCGCCCTTCTGGATCACGTCGCCGTACGCGTCCACGTTTCCGAAGACAGCGCCGTAGCCGGAGAAGTGCATCGTCTTCGACTCTGGCGGCGCGAGCTTCAGCTCGCACAATGGGATCGTCATTCGTTGCATCGCTCTCTCCTCAAGAATCTCCATGAGCAGATCCCCCTTCTGCCTCCTGCGTCGATTTCCCAGTCAGGTTGACCGGCGTCAACGGCTCGTCGAGCCCGCCCAACGGGTTCTCGTCGAGCTTCGCCCGCGCCTCGTTGCGTGTCAGGATGCCGTTCGTCGTGAGCTTGACCAGGTAATCGGCCGTGTCCTTCATCGCTCCGCGCAGCAGACCTTCTTCGATGAACTTCGCGTACAGTCCGTCGCGGCGGTCCTCTTCGGTCAGCACCTGCACGTTCAGCCGCTGCTCGATCCGCTCGTACCACGGCGCCAGCGTGTGCACGACGTGCGCGAGGAACATCTGCTCGGCGCTCGCGTACGTCGACGCCTTGTCGGTGTACCCGACCATGAGCGGCATTACCCGGAAGAACGAGCAGATCTCCCGCACCTGATGCAATCGCGTCTCGACGTGCTGCGCGTCAACGCCCGACATCGCCTGTGCCACCCACTTCGCCGATCGGTCCATGACCAGCGGGACGCCGGCGTTCTGCGATCCGATCGACTTCGCCAGCCACGCGTAGAGCTGGTCGTACTGTTCCTTCGTCAACTGTCCCTCGACCGACAGAAGCCCGGACGGCTTTGCGCCATTCTGGTGAAACTGCGCGTGCGTCTCCTCGGTCGCCAGCGCGAGCCCGATCGCCTCCCGCGCGAGCCGTACCGTGTCCAGCCCGGAATAGCTGTCCCAGCTCACGCCGCGTATGTGCAGGATGTCGGCGGGCGCGAACTTCCTCACCTCTCCGTCGATCGTCACGTCATACCGCTTGATGACGCCACTGTCCTTGACGACTAGGACATTCTGCGGAGTGAATGGGACTATCTCACTCACGTCACCACGGAATCGGTTCAGGTACGAAAACGCATTGCCGCAGAGCGATGCGTGAATGGCGCTCATTTCGCGCCACTCGAACGACGTCTGCCAGGCGTTCGCACGCAGGTGCAGCACCTCGTACACCGGGTGATCGCGCGCCGGCAAGCGCGTGCGACCGTCTGGCGACTCCCGGAACAGCTTCAACGGGACCTGTGCGATTCCTTCCGCGATCACCTTGACGCACGAGAGCACCGTCGACACCTGCAGCGCCTTCTCCCACGTCACGCTCTGACCGGACTTCGTGCGGCCGCCGAGCAGAGCATCGAGCGCGATGTCGAGCGGGCCGAGCGCCTTCACTTCTGGCGCCCGGTCCATCCGTCGGAAGAGGTTCGACCAGAAGCCCATCTATGCCGCCGCCTCCCAGAACGACGCCGCGGTCTCGGTCTGCGTTCCTTCCGCCACGCCGACCGCCATCGCGAGCGCGACCATGCCGTCAATCCGCCCCCGCGCCTTCGCCTTGTCGAACTTCCGTGCCCCGCTTTCGCCCACAACGCGCGCATTCGCCGCGCACATGCGCAAGATCGGATTTCCGCCGTGGCGCAATGCTCCGTTCAGCAGCCGCGTCTCCAGCGCCCGCAACGCCGGCGTCATGCTCGCCGTGCCTTGCCCGAACTCCACGAACCGCTCCAGCTCGGATTCGGTGAAACCAGAGCGCTCCAGCCACGGCCGCAGGAACTTCATGTTGTAACGGTCGAATCCGATCGCCTGCACGTCGCAGCGATCGAACACGCCGCGCAGGCACTCGGCGATGTACTCGTACTCGATCGCCTTCCCCGGCGTCGTCTGCAGGTAGCCCTCGCGCTCCCACAGGTCGTACGGGACGTGATCGCTGCGCGACTTCTCCACGAGCCCGGCCTTCGGCAACCAGAACGTCGAGTGCGCGCCGCCCGCCTCGTCGACCAGGACGAGCGCCGTCAAGTCGTTGACGCTCGCGAGGTCGAGGCCACCCCACACGCGGCGTCCGGAAACGTCGCCAGGGTCCGCACCGTTCGCCTCCCATACCGACTTCGACACGAACGGGCTCGCCGCCTCGACCCGCTGGTTCAGCGAGTAGTTCCGAAACTCCGGCTCGTTCGCTGGCATCGCGAGCGCCAGCTTCGCCGCGCTTTCGAGGTCCGACATCGCCTTGAACACTCCGAGCGCTGGGTTCGCCGCAGCCCACGCGCTCCGGTCGTCAAGCGCGCATTCCTCCGGCGCCGCGTATACGTGCGACACGATGCGCGGGTCCGGCGCGTTCTTCGCGCTGTCCAGCCAGATCGAGAATAGGTCGTGGTCCGTCGGCGCCTGCGTCGAGATCGCGATCAGCAGCGGATGCTCGTACGCGCCCTGCGACGTCGTGATCGCGGAGATGAACGCGTCGCGCGGTCCTTCGACCTGCCCGACTTCGTCCAAAATTGCCAACACCGGCGACAGCCCGTGCGCCGTCTTCCCTTCCGCCGACAGCGCCCGATACTCGACGTTGCGCGCGAGCCCGATCAGCCGCTTCGTGCTTGGCACGATGCGCACGACCTTCGACAACTTCTCCGAAAGCTGCACCATCTTCGCCGCGAGATCGAACACAATGCCAGCTTGTTCGCGCGACTGCGCCCCGCTCACGATCTGCGTGTTCGTCCGCGTCTCCGGGCCGACCAGGTGCGCGAGCACGATGCCGGCGATCAGTCCCGTCTTTCCGTTCTTCCGCGCGATCGACAGGTATGCCCGTCGCGTGCCGTACGGGTTGTCGTAGACGTCGAGGATGAATCGCCGCTGGAACGGCTCGAGCCGCATCGGCTTCCCGACGTGCTGCCCCGACGGGATCAGGCAGTACGCCTCGATGAACGCGATTACCTTCTCGCCCCGCGTCATGATAGTGCGAGCAACTCGTCTTCGGCCAACTCGTCGCGCAACGACTCGGCCTGCCGCTGGATCTTTCGCCTCGTCGCCTCGTCGCGCGAGTCGCCGGCGACCCGTCCGCCCATCCGCAGCGTCCGCAGCAGCGCCATCTCACGCCGCGCGAGCTGCTCGAGCACCGACACGCGCGGGTTCATCACCGACGTCCCGCGGGCGTTCTCGATCACCGTCGACTCACCCTCCAGCGTCTGCTGTTCGCGCTCGATGTCGGCCTGGCACCGCGCGAGCTGGGCCGCCACGACCAGGTCGGGCTCGGTCCACTCGTCACGAGCGCGCGCGCGCAGGATGCCGTCCCAGAACGGAAGATCGCCGGCACGCAGGCGCACATGCGCAGGCACTCCCGGCAACGGCTTCGCGGTGTCCGTCATAGCCTTAACGGCGGCGAACGCGGAATCGGAGCGCACGCGCTTCATGCCGGCTCCTGCGCATTCGCCGGTTCTGTGGGTTTGCGGTCGTTG
>JADJXS010000005.1 GCA_016710275.1 Phycisphaerales bacterium | reverse complement strand
AAAAACAGCTTACTTACCTAACGGGACCGATGGCGCAGCTCGTCCGATCACGGGAACAGGCGGCCGAGCAGCTCGGGGTCACCGGCCCGGCGCTCTCGCAGTGGAAACGGCAGCCGTGGTGGCCTGCGGGCGGGCACGTGCCGGGCCAAGGCTGGGATGTCGCGGGGATCCGGGCGGCGCGGGATGCGATGGGGCGGAAGGGATCCGAGACGTCGAGCCAGGCGGCGGCGCTCAAGCTGGCCACTGACACCGAGACGCTGAAGCACGAGCGGCTCAAGACGCGGCTGCAGGAGATCAAGGTCGCCGAGGCCGAGGGGCGGCTGATCCCGCGCGAAGCGGTCGAGCTGTACATCGCGACGTTCAACACGCGGTTCGGCGACTGGTGCGACCAGGTCCCGGACATCATCGCCCGCGAGGCGCCGGCCAAGTTCCGCAAGAAGATCCGCGAGCGGCTCCAGCGCGAACTCGACGGCCGCCGCAAGGCGCTCCGGGAGGAGCTCGAGGCCAAGGCCCGCGAACTCGACCACCGCGGCCGACGCGCGAACGGATCCGGGAGCGACGGCAGTGAGCAATGAGCCGACACGCGCTGGCGGCCGAGGTGTACGACACGCTGCTGCCGCGGCCCAGCGTGTCGACGGCGGAGTGGGCCTGCCGCCACATCGTGCTGCCGCAGGACTCGAACCTCAAGGGGAACTTCCGGCTGGACCTGTTCCCGCATGCCCGCGAGATCCTGGACTGCTGCGACGATCCCGAAATCGAGGAGATCACCGTCCAGGCGGCGTCGCGGATGGGCAAGACGATGCTGTCGATCGCCTTCATCGGGAAGACGGGGGCCACGGACCCGCACCCGATGGCGTTCGCCGACGCCGACCAGAAGTCGACCGAGCGCGTGCTGGGGCGGATGTGGCGGACGTTCGCGCGGTGCGCGCCGCTGGCGGCGGTCCTGCCGCCCGAGCGGCGGCGGCGCTCGGACCGGCTGGTGTTCGCGACATTCACGGTCGAAGGGGCCTGGGCCGGATCGCCGGCGACGGCCGCCGACTATCCGGCGTACGTCGTGGTCCTCAACGAGTGCGACAAGATGAAGCCGCGCTCGACCGACACCGAGGCGGACTTCAGGTTCCTGATGTTCGAACGCGCCAAGGGCTTCGGGCCGGGGGCCAAGGTGCTGGAGATCTCGACCCCCAGCCTCACCGACTCCAGCTGGATCGAGACGCGGCGGCTGGCCGGCGACAACCGGGCGCGGCTGGTCCCCTGCCCGCACTGCAACCACTTCCAGGAGCTCGTGACCGGCAACGGCAAGACGCCGGGCGGCGTGCGGTTCGAGCGGCTCAACGGCCGGCTCGATCCGCAGAAGGCGCGGGAGACCGCCTGGTACGAATGCGCAAAATGCCGCCGGAAGATCGAGGAGCACCAGCGGTACGAGCTGCTCAACAGCGGGCTGTGGGTCCCCGAGGGGTGCCAGGTCGACAAGCGGGGGCGGATCGCCGGCCAGCCGCGACGGCCGGGGCCGCACGCATCCTTCGGGCCGCTGTCGACGCTGCACTCGCTGCTGCCGGGGATCTCGATCGGCCGCGTGGCGCAGGAGTGGGTGGCCGCGCTGACGGCGCGGGAGAACCGCCGCGAGCGGCTGCGGAACTTCACCAACTCCTGGGAGGCCCGGACGTGGAACCCGGCGCCGACGGCGACGCGGCCGAGCGACCTGGCCGACCGGCTGGGCTGCGAGCTGCCGCTGGGCCTGGTCCCCGATTGGGGCGTGTTCCTGACGTTCGGGGCGGACGTCGGCCAGCCGGCGGACGAATACGTCTTCTATTGGTGCGTGTGCGCGTGGGGGCTGTTCGGTCGCGGCCACCTGGTGGATTACGGTCTCGCATGGGGCAAGGAGCAGGCCGCCGCCGCGGTCCGGCTGCCGTTCAGTCAGCAGGGGCGGCCGGGGGAGTTGACCTGCGTGGAGGGGGCGATCGATTCGTCGAACTTCACCGACGCGATCTACCAGCTGTGCCGCCCGGTCGCGGGCTGGTGGCCGATCAAGGGCTCCAGCCAGTCGGGGTTTCCGGACTGGTACCGGCCGAGCCTGCAGGGGAGCGACCTGCCGGCGCCCGAGCGGGCGGCGCGGATCAAGCTGGGCGCGTACGACCTGCTGGAGGTCAACACGCACCGCTCGCAGTCGTGGCTGGAGGACCGCCTGAACGGCCTGCTGACCCCGCAGGAGCGGGACCAGTTCACGATTCCCAGGGCGGCGCTGATCGGGGAACCGCGGCCGGGGATCGACCTGCCGCGGCAGCTGCTGGGGGACTACCGCGACGGAACCAAGTGGGTCAAGCGGTACGACGATCAGCACCTGCGGGACGCGCTGCGGTACGCGCGGGTGGCGGCGGAGCACTACACGAAGAACGGTGAGCGGTGGAGCGCGCTGGAAAGCCTGCAGGAGACGCCGGCGGGGAACGGATGGTTTGCAAAACAGCGGAGACGGTAGCCATTGGCACGGCGTGTCCCAACTGCGGCTGCGAGGATGCCGAGCTGGTCCGGCGGTCGGGCTGGTGGGGCCAGCCCACCGAGCGGGTCGCCTGCCGGCACTGCGGCCGGGAGTTCACGCGCGCCGCGGAGCCGCCGGCGGAGACGGAGGACACGCCGTGCACGGTGTTCCCGCGGGTGGCGTGCCCGCGGTGCGGATCGAAGCAGACGCGGGTCACGTCGACCCGCGCGGCGCTGCGGTGGCACTCGTGCGAGAGCTGCCAGCGCCCGTTCAAGAGCCTGGAGCGGTAGCGAGAGGCCAGTGGTCAAAGGCCAGAGGCCAGATATTGCGCGTGTAAACCAGAAGTTTTCCGACCAACAGTACAGCCGCTGTACTGCTCGTGCGCGGGGGGGATGGGATTTGCTGGTAGCCTCCGCCCGTCATGTCGGCCGCCAGCCTCCAGTCCCTGATGAGCGCCGCCCAGGCGGCGATCGCCGCCGGAGACTGGGCGACCGCGAAATCCCAGGCCCAGCAGGCGCTGGCGCTCTTGATCTCGATGCCCAACACCCAGTCCGACGGCGGGCGGTCGCTGCAATGGTCGCGCGACTCCTGCCTGCAACTGATCGCGATGGCCGACGCCGAACTGGCGGCGGCGGCGGCCGCCGGCAGCGGCGGCGCGCTCGGCGAGCAGAAGATGAACTGGGTGCCCCCGACCTGCGACTGACTTGATCGCCAGCCTCAAAAGCCTCTGGAGCGGCGCAACGTCGGAACCGTGGTTCCGCCGGGCGAACTCCGCGCGCCTGGCCCCCGACGAGCGCGAGCGGCGGTTCGACGCGGCCAAGACGACCCGGCTCAACCGGCACCAGTGGCCGGCCGACCAGGGGGCGACCGTCAACCAGGACCTGGAACTCGACCTGCCGACCCTGCGGCAGCGCTGCTTCCACGAGATGTGCCACAACGCGTTCGTCGAAGGGGCGATCGCCACGCACGTGACCGACGTCGTCGGACCGGACGGGCCGGTGCTGGAGATCGACAGCCAGCAGCAGCCCGACTACGCCGAGCGGCTCAAGCGGATCTACGGCGACGTCGCGGCCGTGGCGGACGCCGCCGGCCAGCACTCGCTGGTCGAGCTGCTGCAGCAGGATGTGCGGCTGCTCTGGTGGGCGGGCGAGTTCATCGACCAGCTCGTCGACGTGGACGAGACGCAGGCGGTCCAGGGCGTGACGATCCGGATCCACCCGGTGCACCCGCGGCGGCTCAAGAACCCGCTGACGGTCGGGAACGGCCGCACGATGATGGGGATCGACCGGGACCGGATCGGCCGGCCGGTGACGTACTACCTGGAGGACTTCGACACCGACCAGCAGACGCTGGCGGGACGGGCCGGACTGGCGGAAACCGCCGTGCCGGCGGCGCACATCATCCACGGGTTCCGCGAACTGGAGCCGGGACAGGCCCGCGGCGTGCCGTGGCTGACCCCCAGCCTGGAAGCGATCAACGACCTGCGGCAGTGCGACAAGGAGATCCTGGACGCCATCCGCAGCGCGGCCTACTTCGGCGTCATGCTGTACACCGAGCACCACAGCGCCAAGTACCTGGAAGTCAACGAGTCGGTCGACATGGAGCGGCGGACGATCCGCAGCTGCCCCCCCGGCTGGAAGCCGGAGCAGATGACGCCGCAGCAGCCCACGACGCCGTACCTCGAATACCGGATGGAACGGCAGCGGGAGATCGGGCGGCAGGCCAACATGCCGCTGATGATCGTGCGGCTCTCATCGGAGCGGCACAACTACTCCAGTGCGCGGTTCGACGGGCAGCGCTACGACCGGGGCAACAAGTGCCTGCAGGCCTGGTTGACCCGGATCAAGCTGCAGCGGCTGCTGAAGCTCATCGAACGGCAGGCGCAGTTGGCCGGGACGCTCCCGAAAACGCGGCCGGCCGATCTGAAGGTGCAATGGATCTGGCCGGTGTCGCCGCACGTCGATCCGCAGAAGGAAGCCAACGCGTGGGAGACGCTGCTGCGGATCGGAATCGTGTCCGAGCAGGACGCGGCGGCCGCGATGGGGAAGAACTACGAGACGGTCGTGGCCCTCCGCGCCGCAGCGAAACAGCTCCGCCAAGCGGCCGGGCTGGACGAACCCGCCGCCGCCGGCGAGGCCGCCGCAGGGAACGCGGCGCTCACGAAGGAGGAGCGCGGGGAGGTCCTGCAGATCGTCGAGGACCTGCTGGAAGACTACAGCACCCGGAACGTCGTGGAAGCGAGCCTCAACTGATGCGCCGCCGCAAACCCATTCCGACCGTGCCGCCGCCTGCGCCGACCCCCGTCACGCAGCCCGCGCCGCTGTCGGTGCCGCATGTACCGCTATCGACGCGCACCGCGCCGCAGCTGCGGGAGCTGACGGTCCGCACGCTGCAGGTGCGGGCCGGCACGATTAACGAGGAGGAGCGGTCGATCGAGGCGGTGCTCAGCACCGAGAACCCGGTGCAGGTCCTCGATATGCGCACCTGGCAGGTGATCGACGAGATCCTGCTCGGCCGCGGGGCCGAATTCGAGCCGCAGATCGTGCTGCTCGACAACCACATGCGGTGGAGCAACGACGACGTCCTCGGCTCGATCCGCGGGATCCGCATCGAAGCCAACGGACAGACCGCCGGGCGGCTGCACTTCGCCGCCGGCGACGAACGGGCGGAGAAGATCTGGAACAAGGTCCGCCAGGGACACATCACCGACGTCTCCGTGGGCTACCGGGCTCTGGAAAGCGTCGACATCCCCCCCAACACGTCGCAGCGTGTGGCGGGGCGGGAATTCAGGGCCGGCGCCCGGACGCTCCGCGTCACGACGCGCTGGCGGATGCGCGAGGGCTCGGTCACTCCGATCGGAGCCGACCAGGTCGCCAAGATGCGGGCCGATGGCCTGCTGTCACCTCAGTTGAAAGGGAGTTCGATGAGCCAGGCCCTGCGTGCGTACCTCGAATCGATCGGCCTCCGCAGCGATGCGTCGGACTCCGACGCCTGGACGTTCTACAACCGCCTGCAGGGCGCGCAGCGCGAGCGGGGCGCGGCGATCCTCGAAGGGCGGATCATCCCGGCCGGGACCGAACGGACCGATCCGCCGGCGAACCCGCCCGCCCCGCCCGCGGCACCCCCCGCCGGCCAGCGGAGCGATCCGCCGGCGACTCCCCCGGCCGCGCCGCCGGCCCAGCCGGCGCCCAGCCCGGCCCCCGCGCAGCGGGCGAGCACGGAGGAAGAACGGATCCGCCGGGAGGCGGCGGACGCGGAACGCGCGCGGATCGACGGGATCCGCGGGCTGGCGACGGCCGAGACCCGCCCGGAGTGGGTCGAGCACTGCATCCGGGGCAACCTGACGATCTACCAGGCCGGGCTGTACATCCTGCAGCAGGAGCGGGCGCTCCGCGCGCCGGCCGTCGACGGCGCGCCGGCCGGCCACGCGCGCGGCCACGAGCGGGACTGCACCGTGCGGTCGCTGACCGCCGGGTTCCTGCTGCGGATGGGCTTCGACCCGTTCGCGCAGTTCCGCGCCCTGCAGCAGCAGCACCGGGCGCCCAACTCGCCGGCCGTCGAGCAGCTGCGGACCCAGCTGCAGGGAGTCTCCGAGGCCGAACTGCACCGGGCGTGCGACCTGGGCATGCGGTACGCCGACATGAGCCTGCTCGACCTGTGCCGGGAGGCCTGCCGAATCAGCGGCGCGCGGGACCCGGAGACGGGGACCGAACCGTACACCCGCGAAGGCTTCATCCGCGCGGCAGTCTCGACGCCCACGCTGTCGAACGTGTTCACCACATCGGTCAACGCCCGGATGATGCAGGCGTTCATGGAAGTCGAGGACACCAGCGACTGGTGCGGAACGGAGGACGTCGCCGACTTCAAGACGAACGAGCGGCTGGCGCTCGGCAAGCAGGCGGGCCTGGAAAAGCTCCCCCGCGGCACGACCGCCAAGCACGCCACGTTCAGCGACGCGAAGGAAGAGTACAAGCTGGCCCGCTACGCAAAGCAGTTCGTCATCGATGAGCAGGACATCATCGACGACAATCTGTCGGCGTTCCAGACGGTGCCGAGCGAGATGGGGCAGGCGGCGGCGCGGCTGCGTCCGGACCTGGTCTACTCGATCCTGCTGGCGAACGCGGCGCTGGCGGACAGCGTGGCCCTGTTCCACGCCACGCATGCCAACACCGCCACGAACGCCTTCAGCAAGGCGAACCTGCAGGCGGCGATCAGCGCGATGGGCAAACAGACCGACGGCGGGATCCGCATCGCCGTCCGCCCGAAGTTCCTGCTGGTCCCCGGCGATCTGGAGTTCGACGCCCGCGAGCTGCTGACCAGCGCCTCGCTGATCATCGCCGGCGTCACCGACGCCGTCCGCGGCAGCCGCAACGTGATCACCGACCTCGCCCTGCAGCTGCGGGTCGAAGGGCGGCTGGACGCCAGCGGCGTCACCGATCCGAACACGGGGACCGCCTACACCGGATCGGCGACGACCTGGTTCCTGGCCGGCCAGTCGGGGCGGACGATCGTGGTCGGCTACCGCAGCGGCACGGGACGCCGGCCGATGGTGCGGCGGTTCGTCCTCGACCGGGGCCAGTGGGGCATCGGCTGGGACATCAACATGGACATCGGCGCGAAGGCGCTCGCCTACCAGAACCTGTACCGCGGCAACACCTGAGCCGCGGCGACAGGCGTCTGGCGTGAACGCCCGGAGTTCCCGATCGAAAGCCACCCATGCACGCATTGATCCTCAAACACGACGCGGCGCTCGGCGAAGGGACCCGCAAGGCCGGCGACGTCCTCGGTTACCTCCCGGACGGCGTCGACTTCCGCGAGCTGGCCACGGCGGTGCTCAATGACCTGCTCAGGCAGGTCGCCGAGACGCCCGCGCCGCCGGTTTCGGTCGCCACCCCCGCGGCCGAGGCCGGCGCCGAAGCCGCACCGGAACCGAAGAAGACCAGAAAACCGAAGCCCGCGTGAGTCGCGGCGCTGCTGCGGCACTGAACCCCGACACCTGACCTCTGATTCCTGGAGAGAGCCATGTCCGACGCCATCCGCACCAGCGAGCGTCACGAACGGATCCTGACGGCGGCGGCGGCCGTGGCTGCCGGCGAGATCTACCAGTTGCCCGACGGCCGCGCGGCCGTCCACACCGGCGCCAAGGCGGCCGCCAGCGGCGACGCCGTCGGGTTCGCGACGGAAGGGGTGTTCAAGGTCACGAAGACCGCCTCGGTCGTGATGCTCGACGGCGCCGAGATCTGGTGGGACCACTCCGCCGACGCCGCGATCCTCAAGCCGGCCGTGCCGACGGACAAGGACTTCTTCCTGGGCACGCTCGTCGGGGACGCCGCCTCGGCGGCGACGAGCTGCTACGTCAACCTGAACGTCCGGCCGAACTACATCATCGACCTGGTGCACGGCGCGTTTGTCCACGCCCCGGTCCTGACGGCCGGGACGCCGGTGCTGGCGCAGATCGGCGGCGGCGTGCGTGCGGCGTTCAGCGCCACGGCCGAGGCGCAGAAGCTCGACATGCTCTCGCAGCGCTCGTTCCCGGTCAGCAGCCAGTGGATCCTGGACGCGGTCGTGTGCGTCCGCACGAACGCGGACGCCGACGTCGGCGACCTGAACGTGGGGGTGGCCAACGGCACCCACGCCAGCGACGCGGATGCGATCACCGAGAGCTGCTTCGCCCACTTCGACATGGGGGCCGACCTCAACATCGACGCCGAGTCGGACGACGGCACGACCGAGGTGAACGCGACCGACACCACGGTCGACTGGGCGGTCGGCACGCCGGTGCGGATCACGATCGACGGCCGCACCCACAGCGACATCCAGATTTATGTCAACGGCGTCCTCGTCCTGGGGGCCACGGTGTTCACGCTCGCGGCCGCCACCGGTCCGCTCAAGGCGCTGTTCCACCTCGAGAAGTCGAGCAACGACAGCCCGGGCGAAGTCGAGCTGCACGAGCTGAACGTCCGGCTGATGGAGGTGTAGGCGACACGCCAGTGGAGCAGGCTGCCTGACGTCAGGGAAGTGAACTCGTCGAACCGGTGGAAAAACCGTTTTTCCACCGGTTGAGGACCGATCCGTGTCGTTCACCAGCGACTATGCCGCCGCAGCCACGCCCGACCTGCTCACCGTGTTCGGCGAGCAGGTCGTGTATCAGCCGGTGGGCGGGGAGCCGCGGCGGATTACGGCGATCGTCGAGGACGAGCCGGCGCCCGTCGACGACGGGCAGTCGCACCGCACCCGCCGCGCCGCGTGCCTCGTCTCCTGCCTCGAATCCGACACCACCGGCATCCAAGACCCCCGCCTCCGCGACGCCCTCCGCCGCGCCGGCGAAGACTCCGCAGAACCCCGCTGGAGCTTCGACACCACCGTCCGCCGCGGCGGCGGCATGATCACCTGCCGGTTCGTCCGCCGCTCGATCGACCGCCAGGGAGAACTGACACCCAGTGACCTGTAGCCGGCCCGCATGTCCGTCTCCGCCACCAACGTCGCCGCGATCGCCGCCGAGAAACTGCGGCAGATGGTCGCGGCGTCGGCCACGTTCCAGACGGCCACCGGCACCAGCACCCGCACCGCCGCCCTGACCCGCGTCCACGCGCGGAACGTCCTCGGCACCCCCAACCGGCCGGTCGCCATCGTGTCGATGGGGGACAGCCTGCACTTCCGCCTGATCGGCGGCGGCGCCCAGAACTACCTGCGGCCGTCCGGATCCCTGTTCCTGTTCCTCGCGATCGACACCCCCCCCGAACACTTCCAAGACCAGGTCTCCGCCGAGTGGCACGCCTGGAACTTCCTCAGCGGCGTCCTCGAAGACGTCGCCGACCTCAGCGCGGCCGACGACACCAGCAGCCCGTTCACCCCCGCCGAGTCGCACCTGTCGATCACCGACATCGAGGTCGTCAACTGGGGAGGCACCCGCGAAGAGGACTGGGAGAGCCTGGGCCGGTTCTACCACGCGGCCGTGCGCGTGCAGTGGGGGGATGGGGAGTGACGCTGCGCGTCAGGATTCAGGATTCAGGATTCAGGGAAAGGACATCCGATGCGCCGTGCCATTCAGGTCGCAATCTGTAATGTGCTGCTGCTGTGTGCGGCGGCGAGCGCCGCCGAGCCTGCGCCTCCGCTGGCGTTCTCGATCTGGCACATCGACGGCCACACGTATGAGTGGCAGCGCGACCGGCAGGTCGAGGGTCTGCCGCTGGAGCCGGCGATCCGCGTGCCGGACTGGCACGTGCTCTCCGGGACGTCGTTCCTGCGGGTCGGCAGCTCGCTGACTCTGGAACAGGGCGCGCCGGTGCTGGAGACGTTCGACCGGCAGCCGCTCGCGCTGCGGATGAACAACATCACCGACGCGATCGACTGGGCATTTCCGAGGATCGATCCGCTCACGGAAACCAACTGGCCGCAGTCGCACCTGTCGATCCGCCGGCTCGCCGACGGGACTCTGGACGACACGCCGTTCCCGTCGCCGTTCGCCGGCCCCGCCAAGTGGGCCGACGTCGGCCTCCGGATGGCGACGTCGCCGTGGCTGAGCAAGCTGCAGACGATCATCAAAGCGCCGACCAGCATCATCCTGCGCGAGAACAACGAGGGGGCGCGGCTCGACTTTGCGAGCCTGTACATTGCCGGGCGCGTGTTCATCTACCGGGCCGACATCAATCAGAGGCAGTTCGCGTCGCTCAGCACGCCGCGCAGCGACTGGCGGTGGGAGAACCTGCAGCCGATCACCGGGAGCGACTGGCACGTCCTGTCGGGAGACTATGGCGAGACGCTCTACGTCTGCCGCTGGAAGACGGACGCCGAGCTCGACCAGATCGACCTGAGGGCGAAAGACTGGGTCGGGCTGCTGCGGACGACGCCGCCTCCGAAAGCAGAACCCGCGTTCCAGCAGCTGATCCGCGAACAGTACCGGGCGTTCTATGCGGCGCTGCAGTCGAACCTGTCGCCGGCATGGAGGGCGGTCCCCTTTCGCACGATCGGCTACGCCAACAACCAGCACGGACAGAACCCGTCCGCGTCGCTGCAGACCTACATGGGCTACTACCGCCCGGCGTCTCTGTGCCGGCCCGAGCACGCCGCCGAAATCGCGGCCCGGAGGACGCAGTGGCAACGCGAGCTCGCGGATCCCGAGGCGTGGCGGGAGCTATCGATTCGGCACCGCGGCCCGACGATCTTTGCGGCCGTTCAGGACGGCACCGGAGACTTCGTCGATTCCGAGTCGTTCTCCGGATTCATGATGCACTACCTGTGGGCGATGCAGAGTGCAGGCCGGGAGGCGCGGATCGTGTGGTGGGAGGGCTATCTGACGCCGCCGACGCAGCCGGTCGCGGTCAGCACGGTGTGGCAGCAGACGCTGACGAGTCTCGGCCGCCCCGACCTCAACGCGATGACGGTCGGCGACTGCGAGGTCGCCGTCATGCGGAAGATGGATGAAATCCACCGCCATCCGCTGCTGCTGCGTTACTACCGCGACGGGGCGACGACCGTTCTGGCGTCGGCGCAGAACACGGCGAGCGTGCACCGCGTCTACGCGACGCTCACGACGCTGCCGGATTCGCCGCGCAAGCTGCTGGCGGTCTACACGCCGTGCAGCCCGGCGCAGGCCCCGGAGCTGCAGGCCGGCGAGTATCGCGTGCCGTGGGCGCGCTGGACCTACCGGCTGACCGACCCTCTGGAGCCGCTGCCGCCACCGGTCCTGACGCTCGAGCAGCGCGTCGAGCGTCTGGAGCGGAAGGTGTTTGGAGACGGAGTGAACTGAATGGCCACCGTCGTTGTCAGCGGATCGACCGACCCGTTTGTCTGCGGGATGCCGTCCAATAATCCCTACTACTGGGACCCGGACGACGATCTCCTGTGGGTGTTCTACGTCGAGGCTGGCGTTCTGAAGTGCCTGTATGGAACGTCTCTCGGGTCGCTCTCGGCGACGAACACGAACGGTGGATCGGGAAACCTGAGCGGGATCATCAACGACGGGAAGTCGTACTCCCTGGTCTTCGGCACGTACGGCGGGACCAAGTACGTGTGGATGCTGACGAACACCGGCTCCACCTCGGAGTGGGTATGGGTGCGTTGGGAGCGAACTTCGGGAGGTCTTGGAACTCCAACGATTATCACCGAAGACCTCGCGAGCCGGAACGGCATGTCGCGTCTGGCCCACGACTATGGGTCGGAGGTCGTGACGACGCTGTACGGTTCCTCGGAACAGGATGTCACCGACCGCGCGCACCGCCTGATCGGCGCGGGCATGACCGGCAACGCTGGTGCGGGCGGATGGACGGCGCTCGGCGGCGGGATCACGTTCGCGGACATCGGTTTCTTCGAGTGCGGTCGGGTCGTCAAACTGACCGACGGCTACCTCGCCTTCGGGCTGTCTCTGGGGAACACCGCTGATCCGTCGCATGCGTTCGAGACGGCAGCCGCCTCGCTGCCGTTTGCCTCAACCGCCACTGAGGTGACAGGCACTGGTGGTGCGGCCTTCGACGACGGCGGGTATGCGCTCGGCACGTCGCACGTAGGGCACGCCGACGATGCTCAGACCGACGACGCGACATATTGGGTCGCCTACGTGCGGGCGGCAGGCGAAACAGGTGCCAACTTCGGTCGCGTCTGCCTGAGAAGGCGCGGCAATACTGTCGCCGGCACGTGGAGCACACAGACCGCTGACATTCTCGGCGGCGGCAAGGCGTGGGCCATCACGCTGACCACGTATGACGGCATCAACCTGCTGCTGACCTATGTGAAGGACGTCGCCGGGACACGTGACACCGCGATCTACTATCGCACCTACAACGTCGCGACCGACACCTGGAGCAGCGAAACGAAACTCGCGGATCTGCAGGCATCTCACACGTTCGAGAGGATGGCGACGACGTGGCGGGCCGGGAACGGCAAGGTGCTGGTCGGATGGAGCGAGCTGAATACGACGTACGACTTGGTCTTGGGTGAGGTGGTGATCGGCAGCCGTCTCCTGCGGACCATGCAACAGAACGGGATGGCGCTATGAGGGCGATCAAGAAGGACAGCACCGACCAGAGCGTCGTGATCCGCATCGTGGATAGCGGAGACGGCACGCCAGAAACAGCCGTCGAGCACAACACGTCGGGGATCGACCTCTGGTATCGCCGAGAAGGGGCGACGAAAACCAGCATCACAGAAGCGGCGTTGGCGGCGCTCGATTCGGCTCACTCCGACGGCGGAATTGAGCACATCGGCGACGGCTACTATCGACTCGACCTGCCGGACGCGGCCGTGGCGACAGGGGCGAACGGCGTGATGGTCGGCGGCACAGTGACCGGCATGGTAGTCATCGGCTGCTACGTGCACCTCGTCGATTACGACCCGCAGAACGCCGTGCGGTTGGGGCTGACGGCCCTGCCAAACGCGGCGGCCGATGCGGCCGGCGGGTTGCCGATCAGCGATGCGGGTGGCCTGGACCTGGACGCACTCAACACGGCCGTGCTGGCGGCGAAGAAGCTGGTCGAGGCGGACGTGGTCGTGGACACCGGTCAGACTCCGTGGGAACTCGTCTGGATTGAACGCGGGACCGGGGCACTCGGCGTCGGCACCGAACTGATGCGGAAGGCCGTGAAAACCACGGCCGGGGCGAACATCACCGATACCGCTACGGTCGTCGGTCAACTGGTGCACGCTACATGACCTCAGCCATCGGAAATCTCCTGGTCTCGCTGGGGCAGGTCGCCGGAGGCGACTCTCCGTTGATCGTCGTGCAGCCCTATGCGCACAACGCGCCGCAGCGGGTCCTCGGGACCGAACTGACGCTGTTCCTGGGGGAGTTCGGATTCTCTGTCGACACGATCACGGCCTACGACACGCAGTCGCCGCCGGTGGCGATCGACCTGACCGGGATGGCGCTGCGGATGATCGTCGCCAACCACGCCGGGACGGTCCTGGACACGCTGATCGCAGGCGCTGCGCTGACCGTCGTCGACGCCGCCGCCGGGCAGTGGTCGTTCACCGTGCCGGCGACGATCACCGGGGCGCTGTACGAAAACGAGGAACGGCTGTGGTGGACGCTCAAGGACTACGTCGTCGACGTCCGGGATGAAACGATCGGCCGCGGGCGGATCCAGGTGTTGCGGAGAGACGAGATCTGAGAGCGGAGAGTCGAGAGTCGAGAGAGAGGAGCGGCAGGATGCCGTGCGTGGTGTTGCGGCCCGTCATTGAGAACAACAGCCCGATCCCGGGGCTGGCGCGGGAGTTCGCGCGCCTGCGGAAACAGGCGCTCAGGGACACGGCCGAGTTCTGGCACGAGAAACTGCTGCGGCCGCACTTCGGACCCTCTAACCGGGCGCGGTTCGGACATGAAGCCCGCGAGCCGTTCTACCTGCAGGAGATCAAGCGGGGCCTCGGCCGCGGCCAGGGGAAGTTCGTCGACGACATCCTCACCGGCCGGTCGATGCGGTTCATGCTGGCGTTTTTCACGATCACCGGCACGTCGAATGCGGCCACCCTGACGATGAAGCCCCCCGGCTACTTCAAGAACCCGTTTGAAGGGACGTTCCGGGCGGCCGACGGCAGCACCAAACGGATCAGCGGCCAGCCGGACAAGGCGGCGGAAGTCACCACGGTCGACAGCCGCGACGCCCAGTCGCTGTCGGAGTTCCACGCGAAACGGCTCGAGGCGCTGATCCACGCCGCGCGGCGGACGAGCACGAAACAACTGACGTAGAGGCCAGTGAATTCCACCCGCACATGCACACCCGAGCGTGCTGACGTCTGACCGCTGACGCCTGACCGCTCCTTCGGACATGGAGGTCCGCCCCGATGGCCATCGCCAACCCGTTCAAGCTCGACAAGGTGGTCCTCCCCTCCTCGGTCGAGTTCTCGCACGTCGAGAACGTGCGGTGCGCGCCGGAGATCGAGACGCTGCTCTCCTCGCCGGCGGGGCACCCGTTCCCGATGTTTCGCGGCAATGCCCGGCTCAAGCCGCTGATTTCCTTCACCACCGAACAGGTCGACGTGGTGCTGGCGAACATCGGCGCCGGCGGACTGTCGGTGACATCGGCCAGCTACCTGTACTTCGCGCTGGCGACGCTCACCGGCAAGGTGGCCCGGGCCACGACCAGCCACACGCGGATGGCGGTCAACCAGCTCGTGGCCTACTGGACCACCATCCGGTTCCCGCACTCGGGGTTCGCCTCGGCCGACGTCGTCCTGGCGGCCGGCTGGGACGGCACGAACAACCCGATCGTCCCCGGCGGTTCGGTGGCGCTCTCCGGCAACCTCGCGGCCGGAAACCGGTTCGGCGCGGGTCCGAACGCCGTCAACGGGTCGGCGCTGGACGGCATCCAGGAGTTCACCTGCACCAGCGGGGTCCGGCTGATCGAGGCCGGAGGCGAGTCCGAGGTCTACAACTCGTTCGTGGGGATCGAGGCCGGCACGCCGCAGGTCGACGTGTCATACATCGGGCCCAATGCCCTCACGACGTTCGGGCTCAACGGCACGGTCCTCAACGGCTCCAGCGGCTGGCTGGGCTACGGCCGCAAGTTCACCCCCAACGGGGACCGCGTCGCCAACGCCACGGCCGAGCACCTGTACCTGCAGGCCCTGCTGGGGACGGTCAAGGTCCTCGAGGCCGGCGGCCAGGGCGCGCAGCTGGGCATGAACCGGATCCAGATCGACTGCGTCGCGTCGAGCGACAGCGTCGTGCCGCTGACGGCGGCCGTGCTGCAGGCGATTGCGTGAGAGAGCGGTCAGCGGTCAGGTGTCAGCAATTAGCGGTCAGGTGTCAGTGGTCAGAACAAGGGAGACCGAGCGATGACAGAGACGCAGCAGGCACAACTGGACGCGTTGGATGACGACGG
The DNA here is from genome assembly GCA_016710275.1 of Phycisphaerales bacterium. Lineage (GTDB taxonomy): Bacteria > Planctomycetota > Phycisphaerae > UBA1845 > Fen-1342 > H1-PLA3. The sequence continues at coordinate 31,742 of JADJXS010000005.1, read as the reverse complement.
GCGGCTGGCGGTGGCCCAGGCGGCGCGGGTGTTCGCGCAGGACCTGGGACTCTCCGCCGCGCGGGCGATCGAGCACTGCCTCGACGAGCCGGGCGACGTGGCGCGGCTCGGGGCGCGGTTGAGCGCGCTGGCCGACCAGCTCCGCCGGCCGGTGGCGGAGGCCAGAGGACAGGGGACAGGGGCCAGGGGTCAGGGGTCGGAAGCCGCGGCGGAGATCCCTCCCGACGAGAAGCCGAAGCGCCGCCGCGCAGCCGAATAAGCCGCCGAATAAGCCGCCGAATAAGCCGGCGAATAAGACGCCGATATTGCGCACGGCATAACCACCGTCCTGACCCCTGACCGCTGACCGCTGACGGCTCCCCATGGGCACCTTCCGCTACTACCTGCCCCGCGCGCTCCCCAACGCCGCCGGACGCGTCGACCGCGCGGTGTTGGAGGCCCGCGGGCTGTGGGACCGGCTCGACGACGTCGTGACCGGACAGCTGGCGCATGACCGCTACAGCGCGAACCACCTCCGCCAGGGGCCGGACGGCGGCGAGGGGCTGCTGCTGGTCCCGGAGCCGCACGACGGCAGCGTCGTCGAGCGGGCCGCGTTCGTTCCCGAGCACCAGACGTGGTGGCCGGGGGAGGGGCCAGAGGTCGGAGGTCGGAGGCCAGAGATCAGCTACTGGATCGGGATCGACCGGGACTATCCGCCGACGCCGGCGGGACTGGCACGGCGGGACCTGGTCGGAGGATATGAGCACACGCTGGGGGATGGGCACGTCTGGGTCTGCCCGACGATCCGACGGGCGCTGTTCCTGCCGGGAGTGCCCTGCAGCTATGCCAAGGTCGGGGGGGAGCTGGTCCGGGAGCCGCTGCCGCAGTACGCGCGGATCTTCCGCCGCACACTGGAATTCGCGGCCCGGTTCGCCGCCGGCGAAGCCCCGCCCGCCGCCGACCAGTGGGACCTCGCAGTGGCGTGTCTGGCGGTCAACTATCGCGTGAGCAACGAGGAAGTCTCGCAGCTGCGGCTGATCAATGACCGCACGCTGGAGCTGGTGATGGACGCGGCGTTTGACCTGCCCTGGCTGCGGGAGGCCACCAGCGGGGCGGACCCGCAAAAAAAAAGAGCCTGGGAAGCGATCCGGTCCGCGCTGGCCTCTACGTCGGCTGGCGATCCGGAGTCCTTCCCGAATACGACCCCTCCGTTGCCGACCTGATCCTCCTGGGGCAGGGCTATGGAGATCCGCAGCCCGTCAGTGTCGTGGGCGTTCCGCTGAAAAAGTAACCGACCGATGGCCGACTCACAGGTCAAACTGAAGTTCTTTGCCGACGCCGAGGCGGCGGAGAAGGCCATCGTCCAACTCGAAAAGAAGTACACCGATCTTGAAAACAAGGTCAAGCAGGTCGGGCGGCGGACGAAGGAGTCGTTCGATGAGGGGGGCCTGACGCTGGGGAAGTTGGCGGCCGCCTTTGGACCGGCGGTCGCGGGTCTGCTATCGATCGAGACGGCGGTGCAGGCGGTCTCGCATGCCTACCGGATCTGGAAGGACGATATCCAGCAGGCGGCCGACGAGCACCAGAAGTTCGTCCGGCAATTGATGACCTCGCTCGCGCTGACGGGTGACCTGGCGTCCGGCAAGCAGGTCAAGGCCGCGCTGCAGAATGTGCCCGGCGTGCTGGAGGGGCAGGCAGCGGCCGCGTTCGGCGGCGTCCGCGGCGCCGCGCCCACGATGCCTCTCGGCCGGGTGCTGGAGATCACGCAGGCGATCTCGGCGCTGGGTCCGGTGCTGGCCCCGCTCGATGCGCAGGGGAAGCTGACCGACACAACCAAACTCTCGGCGCTCGGCGACGTGGCCGGGACGCTGGCCCAGATCATGCCGCAGACCTCGGCCGGCGACATCGGTGATCTCTCGCTGGCGGTGCAGGGGGCGGCGGGAGATCGGGTCGGTCAGTTGCGGTCGGCCGGATTCGAGAAGGCGCTGCGGTCCATGACCGAGGCGGGGATCAGCCCGGAGCGGGCGCTGGCCACCGCCGTCAACGCCCTCGACGTCGGGGCCGATCCCGCCGCGCTGGCGCTCGCCACCACGAAGCTCGACGCCGGCAAGGGGATCACGTTCGAGAAGCTGCTCGGCGACGACGCCCTGGCAAAGAAGGTGCTGGGCACAAGAGCGTTTGCCGGGTTCGGGCTGCTCGACCAGCAGGCGATCGGGGGTCTGGAGGCGGGGTTTCGGGCCGCGCAGCAGGGGGATCTGCTGGAGCGCACGATCCGGGATGCGGCCGCGCTGGACCCCGAGACGTTCGCCCGGCAGGGGGTGTTCGCCTTGGACGAGAAAAGCGACCGCCCGTTCGGAGAGTTTCAGTCGCAGCGGGACACCCGACGCCAGGCGGCGTTCGAGGAAGCACCCGGCTGGGCGAAGCCGTTCATCGCTCCGTTCATGGCGTCGCAGGCGGCGTTTGAGACGGCCAAGCTCGGAGTGCAGGGAGAACGCGCTTTCGAGTCGGGGGGCTATCAGCGCCCGGAGCAGGGCGTAGAGCAGATCATGGGGCGCGTCTCGGCGTCGGTCGACGAACTCGTGCGGATTACGAAGGAGCAGAAAGACATCCTCAACGCCAACAAGCCCGCCGTGCAGCGGAACGCCCACGTCGAGTGACCAATGGCCAACAGCCGGATCGGCAACCTGACATTCGTGGAGCTGCGGGCGCTCGGCGGTCCGGGGGGCGGGCCGCCGCAGCTGCCGCAGCAGCTGACCGAGATCGAGGAGCGCCCCGGCGTCGACGGCCTCTCCGTCCTGCTGATCGGCAAGAAGGGGCTCCCGTTCCAGATGCAGAGCGGCGTCGACGTCGACGACCGCGACGCCGCCGAGAACGCGATCCGCGAATACCACGACCTGGTCGGCAGCCTGGTCGACGTCGTCTGGAACGGACTCAACTACACCGCCATCCACAACACCAAGTACGCCGTCCTCGCGCCCCTCGAAGGTGTCTCGGTGCACCGCCTGACGGCGGCCGTCGGCGGCGTCTCGACCAGCAAGGGCTTCTGGGTCTCCGCGATCTGGACGCTCGTCCCGATCGACGTCACCCCGCCGCCGGAATGATCCCGGCCCCGGCCACTCACCCCTGACCCCTGGACCCGACCATGACCGTCTCCGTCAATCCGACGTTCCGCTCGAATGCCTCCCGCACGACCGATCCCACCGGATCGGCCGAGTACACGATCTCCTACAACGAAACCGACCGCACGACGCCGAAGTTCGATGCCGACACCACGCCGCCCGTCACCGAACTCGCGGCCGGCCAGATCACGCCCGGCGCGGGTACGTCCACGCTGAACCTGGCGGCGATCCCGGACACCCCCAGCAATCAGACGCTGGACCTCACCGGGATCAAGGTCGTCTACTGCCGGTTCTCCTGCCCGACGACGAACGGCGCCGTCGTCAAGGTCAAGCCGGGCGCGTCGAACCCCTACAACCTGCAGGGCGGCGAGGAGATCTGGGTCTATCCCGGCGGCCAGCACGAGCTGGTCCTGCGGGACGGCCTGACCGACGTCGCCGCCGGCGCGCGGACGCTCGACTGCGTCGGCTCGGTCGCCGGCGACAAGCTGAACTACCTGTTCGCCGCCGGCTGAGCCGCAGCGCGATCGGCAGAGTCCCAGGAGACGCCACGGATGGCCGTCATCGAGTCGTATTACACGTACCGGCACAACACGGTCCGGGTCTGCACGGCGCCCACTCCCGGCGCCGGATCGACTCACTGGACCGAGCGGCCGTACCTGCGCTGCGACGGCCTGACGCTGGTGGCCGCCCCCGATATCGACCAGTGCGTGCTGAGCTACGTGACCGGTCGGTTCATCGCCCGCGAGGCGGACGAGTTCGGCAACGCCCCGCTGCTGACCCCGACCTGGTTCGACGCCCTCGAACTCAACCGCCAGTACGTCAAGGTCGAGGTCCTCGACAACAACGCGGTCGACCCCGCCACCGGCGAGCAGGCCGTGCTGCAGACCTGGTACGGCCTGATCGAGGCGGACGAACGGTCCGAGGCGCAGCAGGCGGATGAGGCCACCCACCGCACCGGCCGCCAGACGCTGACGGCGTTCGGCCTCTTGCGGCTGCTGGAGCGGCAGCTGATCCGGTCCAGCGTCGTGAAGGGGACGACGCTCGACACGCGCACGATTGGACGCGGCCTGCCGTTCAACTTCGAGTCCCGCGGCGCGTTCAGCCGCCGCGGCAACCGCACGCGCCTCAAGATCGATGGCGTGTACGTGTTCAACTTCCTGCCCGAGCGCGACGACGACCACGACACGGAGGACAACTTCTGGACCGGCAGCGACGCCGTGCAGTACCTGCTCAAGCACCACGCGCCGGTCGACGCCGGCGAGTCGCCGCTGTGCGACTGGGTGGCCGAACCGCTCACCGGCGGCGCGCTGCCGATCGACTTCCTCGACATCACCGTCGAGACCGACCGCCGCAGCGTCAAGGAGGTCCTCGACCAGCTCATCGACCGCCGCCGGATGGTGGGCTACTGGGTCTACGGCCGCGAAGTCGGCGCCGCCGGCAGCGAGCGGTTCGAGGCGGTCCTCAAGGTGTTCACGTTCACCGACTCCGCGGTCCCCCTCGACTCCGGGGAGATCCCGGCCAACCAGGACCTGCAGAACCTGATCGCCGGCGCGTCGACGCTGGTCGGCCAGGTCCAGGTCCGCCAGCTGGCGACCAGCCGGTTCGACGAGATCGTCGCGGAGGGCGCGTACATCACGAGCACCCTGACGCTGCGAGTCGGCGCGAACGCGGCCGACGTCACTGAATTGGTCAACGGCTGGACCGCCTCGCAGGAGCAGGCGTATCTCGACGGCGCGGGTGGGGACGACGCCACGGCCAACACGCTCGCCCGCGCGCGGGACGAGCTGCGGGACGTGTTCGCCCGGTTCCTTGCTGACAACGACTGGCCGCAGACCGTGGCGGTCGACAACGACCCGGATCCAGTGGAGGAGTTCTTCGTCGCGATCTACCCGTCGCAGATCCCGCAGCCGGTCCAGGACGCCGACGTCCACGACCTGTTCCTCAAGTCGGGCGAGGCGGAGGAGGACGCGGCGATCCAGTCGCCGCTGGCGTTTCACACCCACCGGTTCCTGGACCTCACGCCGCTCAAGGACGCCCAGACGAACGAGTACCGCCGCCCCTTCGCGTTTTTCGGCGAGGGTGCGGCCGGCAGCCCCTCGGGGCTGTGGTCGCTGGCCGAGCACGTCAGCGCGGCGCATGCGGACCGCCGGTTCAACTGCTCGCTGCGGCTGCTGCAGGACCGGCTGGGGTTTCACTGCGAGGTCAACCAGCCCGGCGGCCAGCACCTGATCGCGGCCAGCCATTACAGCGGCGCGAACGCCACCCCCGATGAGCTGCAGCCGGCGACGCAGGGGGGGCTGGAGTATGAGAACCTGCGGATCACCGGGACGCTGGAGTGGGACGACAAGGTGCGCGTCCGCAAGATCCTGGGGACGCCGACCGGGGAGAAACGGGTGCTGGTGCTGGCGGTCCCGGACGCGCGGCTGGATTTCGTGCTGCCCGGCACGGTCACCGACATCAGCGAGTCGGGCGGACTGGTGGAGAGCACCGGCGCGGTCCTGGACGACGACCGATTGCGGCTGGCGGCGATCGTCGAGGCGGCCGCCATCTGGTACGGAACGACGCGGCAGGCGATCACGCTCACGTTCCGCGAGCTGCGTCCGACGCTGGCGATCGGCACGCTGCTGCAGCGGCTGTGGGGCGTCAGCGACGACCCGATCAACACGCCGGTCACCGGCATCCGGCTGGACTTCCGCTCCGGCACGACGTCGCTGGAGACGTCGTACGCGGAGCTGGATTTCGCGGCGGTCGTGGAGGCCCGCCCATGAGCCAGTTCGGCCGGGCCATGGCGCGGCTGGGCGCGGAGCTGCAGGAGCTCCGGGGCCGCCCCGTGCGCCACGCGAAAGTCGCGGCCTCCGGTCCGGCCACGGAGACCGGAGACGACGGCTTTCCGCCCGGCGTCACGTGCGACTGCAACCACTGCCTGCAGGGCGTGCCGATCCCTGACGCGCTCGAATGCTGCCGGTCGCACACGGCGTGGGAGTTCACAAACCCGTGGCTTGAGTGCGAGACGACTGATCTCGTGCTGGAGTACATGGGCGAGGACAAATGGATCACCGATCCGTTTCTCGGTCCCAACGGCAACGAGTACCGCTTCCAGTTGACGATCGACATCGACGGACGGTCGTATCTCACGCTGCTCTTGGAGACCGACAACGGAGGCGACCCAGTCTGCCTGCGCTACGGACGTGAAGGATTTGACTGCCTGTGTGACAATGCACTGACGATTAAGAAGCCGTGGGGGAAGGTTTTCGGGATTGAACGTCGGCAACTCTCGTGCAACGTGTGCCTGAAAGCAGAAGAACGGCTGCCTCTAGCGTTATGTGACGCATGCACTCTACCGCACACTATTTATGTGACAGTAACAGGAGTGGGCGACGTTGGAGGCTCATCAAATTGTGACGAACTGAACCGCACATATACACTGACATTTGAGAGACACGACCTCGACGGCGCGTTGTGCGTGTTTCTGTCTGGTGTATATGACATATCTAACTTTTGCACCGGTGACGCAAATGTAGGACGTGTCTATTGTGCGCTGTTTATTAACGCTCAAGGAGACACGGCCATAGGACTCCATGTTGCGCCATATGGAGGTGCTGTATCCTTCGTTGTTGAATTTGACTTAGATGGCATATCGTGTCCTACTGACAATTTTTCAGTGCCTGCAGCGGGAGTAACGATTTCTTCGGGTGGTGGAATCTGTGTGTGCGATAACAATTCTGGACAAGCCGATGTGCTGTTGACATATCTTCCAGGAATTGCAACTTCTTCAGGTGCTTGTTCCGACGAAGACTGCCTCACTGCCGACGCCGATTCTCAGCCGCAGTCCGCCTGCTGCCTCGGCGACGGCCACTGCTACGAGTACATCGACGCCGCGTTGTGCGCCGACTTCGGCGGTACGTTTTACGACGTGCTCGACGACTGCCGGGAAGCGTGCGAGACGACCGGTGGCTGCTGCTTCCCAGGTGGGGCGTGCGTCGAGGACATCACCGAAATGGAATGCACGCTCGCCAACGGCAGCACGTTCCATCCGCTGTCCGTGTGCGCCGAAGGTCTGTGTGATGCCCCGACGGGCGCGTGCTGCGTCGGCGGCATCTGCACCAGCACGTTTGAAGTCGACTGCGATGGTGAGTGGCGGTCTGGAGAAAACTGCGTCGACGTCGACTGCACGATCGGCTGCTGCTGTCATCCGACAGTCGCCGGCGCGTGCGGCGGCGGCAACCCCTGCATCGAAACGGACAACATGACCGGCGAGACCTGCGAAGAGCTGAACGGCGACTTCTCGCAGGAGGTCGCCTGCGCGTCGGTCGGCTGCAACTGCAACGGCACCACGAATCTGTGCCGCATCCCCTAGACGAGAGGAAATTCCCATGAACGCTGTCAAGGTGCTGATCCTGTCCCTGTCGCTGCTGGGCGTCACCAGCGGCACGCGCACGTTCGATGACGACTTCCGCCGGGCGCAGGCGTTTACCACGACGCCCGGCCACAACGGCTGGACGATCAAGGACACATCGGCCGCCGGCACGCCGACATATCTCTGCACCGAAGAGGGCGCGGTCCTGACGCTGGCTGCCACAAGCGAAGCAGAGATCGTCACGCTCTATCACAACGACGTGAAGGCGTTCCCGCTGGGGGACATCGTCTCGATCGAGTGGGCGGTGAAGGTCTCCGGGATCGATTCCACGACGACGCTCGTCATGGGGATCGCGTCGAGCCAGAACGACACGGCCGACAGCGTCCAGGAGCACGCCTGGTTCCGCATGGAGGGGTCGGCGAGTACGACAGCACTCGTGGCGGAGACCGACGACAACACGACCAACAACGATGACAAGGCGACCGGTGCGACTCTCAGCACGACGACCAGACGGTTGAAGGTGGATTTCAGCAACGGCCTGGACGACGTGCGGTTTTACGTTGACGGTTCCCGCCGGGCATCGGCGACGACGTTCGACATGCAGGCGGCCACCGACGGCCTCGACCTGCAGCCGTTCGTGCAGTTACAAAAGGCCAGCGGCACAGGCACGCCGTCCGTCACGATCCGTTCCTGCATCATCACCTACCGCTACTCGTTCTGATCGATGAACATCTCCGCACCTGATCCGATCGCACTCACGCCCACGTGCCCGCATGCCAACGCGCGGCCGGAACTGGTGCACCACGACAACGGCAACGGGACGTTCTCGACTGACTTTGCGATGGTCTGCACGGACTGCGGAAAGCGGGCGACGATCCTGTTGAAAGCTGGGCCGACCAATCAGGCGGTGCTGCCGTGGACGTGGCATCCGGTCGCGCCGGCTGTCCGCGTCGTGAGCGGTTCAAAAAAAAGCGAGCCGCGGCAGCCGGCCGCCTCGACGGTGCTGCTGAAGGAGTTCCGCGCGGCCGGAGGCGTCGTGCCGGAAACGATCCACAAGGGGCTGGTGCGGACGCTAGCGAGCGTGAAGGACGACGAAAGACTGCTGATGCTGGGCGCGGCCGGAGGCATCATTCCGTTCGCCGTCGATCGCGGCGGTGCGGAGCATGTGGTGGTCACTGATGAGCCGCTGACGGTGTCGCTCGCGCGCACCACTGTGCAGCCGACGTCGTGGGAGCCGCCCTACGGCCAGATGTGGGACGGGATCATTGTCGCCGGCGAACTCATGCCTGACTGGAGAGAGCGGCTGCCGACGCTCCTGAAACCGGACGGGGACTGCTGGCTCATCGGGAAGGCGCGGCAGTATTCCGGCGAACTGTCGGCAGCCTGGGGCTACGAGCCGCTGACTGCTGCGCGCGGCACTCCAGCGGAGTACCTGTTCTTCCACTCCGACATGCGCCCGCTGCTGCCGGGCGGTCCGGGAACGTACCTGCACGACCAGATCGCAGCGATGGGCATGCCGGAGTGCCAGGCGTGCCGGAACCTCGCACATCGGATGAATGCCTGGTGCGTCTCCGGCTGCCGCGAGCGGCTGGAGGAGATCGTGGCAGAGATGCTGCCTCGGGCGCGAGCGTGGTGGCAGCACACCGACACCCGCACGAAATTCGCCGCGTGGTGGCAGTCGAGTGGAAAGCTCTGGTCGGCGTTTCAGGGTGCGACGGCCGTGGCGACCGGAGACCTTGACGACATGCTCCGCGACGTCGTGCGGCGGCAGGTGACGCTGGCGATCGCCGCGGCGACCTGAATCACTCCGGCCGCGCCTTGTCCTCCGGTCCGGATTCGCTCCAGACCGAGGCGCCGTCGACGGGCGTCGCCAGTTGGCCGCTGCGTCCGCAGGCGCACTGGAACCTCGCGAGCCGGCCGTTGAGGTTTTCGAACTCCGACACCTGCTGCATCAGCCGTCCGCAGCCGCTGCAGCGTGTCTCCGGGGCGTCGCTGAAAAACAGGCTGTGCCCGATCGACCAGACGCAGACCGCCAGAAACAGGCACCCGGCACTGAGCGGGACGATCGGCAGCTCGCGGCGGCGGTTTGTTGTCATGACATCAATTCAACCTCCGGGGAACCGGCGTTGCAAGTGTGGCGGGGTGGGGGTTACAAGCCCGCGCATGGCAGGTGCATCCCCACAGCGCCGACGCGGACGCCCGCCGGCGGCGGACCCGGCAGTCGAGAAGCTGGAGGTGCGCTGCACGCTGGCGGAGAAGTCCGCCTGGAAGCGTGCGGCCGGCGGCGGCAGCCTCAGTGCGTGGGCACGGGATGTGCTGAATGCCGCTGCGAAACCGGGCTGACCGCGGGGGGTGTGCCCGCAGGCAGCCCCACGCCGGAACGCCCTGATGGCTCGCCGACCACCCCCTGGACCTGCGCGGCCGCCGCTCGGTCTGACGAAGGCCTGCCGGGTCGTGCGGGTCGTCGACGGCGACACGCTCGACGTCGAGGTCCGCTACCAGCTGCGGGTGCGGCTGCTCGACTGCTGGGCGCCGGAGTCGCGCACGAAGGACCTCACCGAGAAGGACCGCGGCCTGGCGTCGAAGGAACACCTGGAGCAGCTCGCACCTGCGGGTTCGCAGGCGGTCCTGTTCGTGCCGGGCTCGGCGGACGGCTCGCTGGGCGAGTTGCTCACGCTGGGTCGCGTGCTGGGCCACGTCTGGGTCGGCCCCGACCCGCACAGCCTCTCCGAGCGCCAGCGCAAAGCGGGCCACGCCACCCCCCGCAAGGCGGCCTGATCTTCATAAAAGTACCGGATTTCAGGGGGTCGGGACCCATCTGTCGATCCGGGGGTTGCGGGTTCAAGTCCCGTCGGCCTCGCTCCCTGCGTCTACGATTGGGAAATTGCCGGAGAGTCCGGCGGTCGCGAGGCCGTCGGCGAGCCAGGAGAGGCACGCTCACATGTGCCTCCGCCGTACAACTCGTGACAGCTCTCCGGCGGTTTTCCCTACTGCTTTGGGACGAACACGTTCGCTTCCCACTTGCCGAGCGTCCGCACGCGCAGACGGAACGTCCCCGATTGGCTGATCTCGTGGGTCGCGTCGCCGCCGGCTGGCACGATCAGATTCTGAACCACGCGATCAACTCCATCGAGGACGTCAATCGTCACGGGGCTGTCTCCCGCAGAGGACCGCAGCTGCCACCAGTCCGTGCGGACCGTGAATTCCTTGCTCGTGCGGTCCCGCTCGCCGCTGAACCTGGTGAGCAGCGCGTACTCCGCGAACATCCGCTCCACCTGCTCGACCCACGGCTGCTTGACCAGATAGGTGTCGCCCAGCAGCAGCAGCTCGGTCTGCCAGGATTCCTTGGTCGCGTCGAACGTGAGCAGGGCGTTGATCGGGCTCCGCAACGGGACCCCCAGCGCGTTCTGTGACTCCACCCAAGCCTTCAGGCGGACCGTGACCGCGTTCTCCGCGAGGCGCGGCCGCGTGTCGAATTCGAACGTCTCAGCGAACTGTGCCGTCGACGGCGCCCGCAACGCATCGGAGACGGTGGGCTGAATGTGGGCGTATGCGAGCTGAGCCAGCAGGCGGAACTGCTCATCTTTGAAGTCCGCCACATGCAGCGGCTGCGGGTGATCGACCTGCGGAGGCAGGGAGATTTCCCGGACCTTTCCGAGGAACCACCAGACGGACCCTCCGAGCGCCAGCGCGATGCCGGCGAGGCTGGCCACGATGATCGTCACCGTCCGGCTGGACGTTCGCCGCGCGCGGATCTTCACGACGCGTGCCGGGAGTTCGGAGACCGGATGCAGCACGATCTCTGGCGATGCCGCTTCGAACACGTTCGTCGCCATCGGACGCGGCGGCGCTGGTGCCACGGGAGCCGGGACGCGAGTCTGCTGGCCGCACCCCGGGCACTTCACCTCGCGGCCGGCCAGCACCGGCGTCGCCTTGAGCTTCTGACCGCAACTGCAGCGAAACACGATCGGCGAAGCGCTGGCCATGGCGGAGTCCTCCCGGTTCTCGCGTATCTGACCCGCCTCGCGTGAAATTTTCCAGCCTCCCCCACGCGGCGCTTGACATCCGCCACCCGCGCGTTAGATTGCGGGCGTCAGTTTTGTACGGCGTCCGCAACCAACCGCTCACTCTGGCTGAACCGCTCAGCAGGTCCGCGACTGGCCGCGAACGCCCAACCCAGTTTGGTTTGGATGTCGGTTTGCGTCTGGTCGGAATTCTCTCGGCGAACGCCAAGCGAAACTGACCGGGCCTGTTGAGCGAAAGGCGAACGGCATGCCCCCGCAGGTTGCCGTATAAACCCCCGTCGGCCGCGTAGTTTTCCGCTGCGCGGCCGGCGGGTCTTTCTCCCCGCTCAGCCGCAAACTCTGCGCGACCGTGGTCCTGCGCACGCGCGTGCGCTGGTGTGTGCGTTTGCACGGAATGGCTGCAAGCGGACGGGGAGGGAGTCGCGATGTTTCGTTCGGAACAACGCTTGCTTCAACAGGAACACACCAGGCTAACTGCCCTCACGGAGGCAGATGGAGATCGCAGCGGCCCCGCCTCCGGCGGAACGGCCGCTGCAGGGCACGCCGGGATCACGGGAGATTCCGATGTCCGCGCTGCCGCAGCTCTGGTCGGAACAACCGGCCAGCGACGACCACGGTCCGCGTCTGATCACCTTCCGGCCCCACCGGGGCGATCCTCGCGAGCTCACGCTCCAGGACGTCTGGCGGCTGTTTCTGAGGCCCCGGATGGCCCAGCCTCGCTCCCAGGGGGGCCGGGCGGCCGACACGATCGGGGAGTACGAAACCCACCTCCGCCGCTGGGGGGAGTGCTGGGACGCCGTCCGGGACCAGGAGGGGCAAAACTGGAAGTACCGGATGACGCATCCGGTACTTCCGGAGATCGGCAGGACGGAACTGGAGACGTTCCGGGGATGGCTGCAGCGGCAGGCGGACGGGGGCCGGCGGGGCTGGTCGGCCCGGACGGTCAACAAGCACCTGGGGACGATCCGGGCGGTCGGCGAGGCGGCGGTGCGGCACGAGCTGCTGCCGGCGTTCCCCAAGCTCGACCCGCTGCCGGAGACCAAGGCCGGGCGCAAGCTGCACCTGTCGTACGACGAGGCCGACGCGCTCAAGCAGGCCTGCCGCGTCGCCGCCTGGCCCACGGGGCTGCCCGCGCCGGCCGCGCTGTACTGGGAAACGATCGTCGTCGGGTTCTGCGTGTACGGCTTCCGCACGCAGGAGCAGGCCAAATACGAGTCGGCCATGCGCGAGCTGCGGTGGCCCGACATCCGCGACCAGGCCGAGACGCCCGACCCGGACGGCAAGGCCTCCTGGCGGCTCGGCTGGCTGGTCTACACGCCGCAGAAGCAGGAGCGGCTGAAGTCGAAGCCGCTCGTCCTGCCGCTGGTGGAGGCCTACCACCGGCACCTGACGGCGATCCGCGCGTTCGGCGGGGATCCGCAGGGGTCCGTGTTCCCGTTCCCGCTCTCGAACGAGAAGTTCTACGCGACCTGGCGGGCGATCGTGGCGGCTGCGGGCGTGCGGCCCAAGCCCGGGCTCGACGGGCTGCAGCCGGAGTACCAGATCAAGCACCTGCGGAAGACCGCCACGAAGTGGCTCAACGACCACGGCGCCCAGATCGGCTGCCCGGGGGTCGCACCGTACATCGTCGGGCACGCGGCCGAGCGGTCGGCCAGCAAGGTGAGCGACACGCACTACGATCATCCCGAGCAGCGGGTGCTGGCGGCGCTGACGACGCTGCCGCTGCCGCCGAGCTTCCACGAGCCGCTGTACGTCGGCCGCCGGCAGCTCGTCCTGTTCTGAGTGTGCGGCGCGACGCGGTGGGTCGCGCCGGTTCGTTGCTGGGCCGGAGTGCTGAGAGGGCGCTTTGGCCGGGGCGGCGCGGGGCAAGGGGACTTTCCGGGGGGCGTCCGTGTGGGCGGTCCGCACCGGAGAGGACGTTTGAGAGACCCGCGCCGCCCGTTTTTCAGCGGTCAGCGGTCAGCGGTCAGCGGCCAGAGGTCAGCGACGAGAGTCGAGCGGTGCACCGGGGGGGCGGTTGCGGACGGCTGGGTCCGCGGCCGGCGGGTTCCGTCCCCGAGCGCGCTCGCGAGGGCGCGAGCACAGCCGCTGCGCCGAATTCGCCCGGGCAGCCGTCAGATAAGGCTGAGCAGCATGAACGCGGTGGCCACCGCGAGCGCATGCCACGGCGCCACATTCCTGCCGGACGCATCCGGCAGGCCATAGGACCAGACCGCAGCGGCACGATCACCGCCGGCGGGTGGCACGCCCGGGCGGGCGCTTCCGTGCTGACTGCGGACCGTTTTCGAGGCGCGTCGGACTCCGTGCGGCGATTGGCCTCACCGCGCGGAGCTGCGAGCCGGTGCGGCGCGGGAGTGCCTGGACGCTCTCGCGCCGGCCGGTGTTCCGACCGGCCCCGCGACGTGGCCTGCTGGCGGTGCGGCGCGCTCCTGCAGAGCACGAACCACCTCTGCGAGTGCCACGCGGCCTGCGACGCCTGCTGCCACCAGCTGCGGCAGCGGCAGGAGCCGTCAGCTCCCAGCTCTCAGCTCTCAGAGGTCAGGGCCGGACTTCGCCGTTGCGCGGGATGCGGTCGCGAATCGTCCACGCTGAGCGTGTGCGCGTGCCACGGCTGGTGCGCGGTGTGTTGCCTCAGGGTCCGCAAGCCACGGCGGGCAGCGATCCTTCCTGGTGCGGGCCTGAGAAACCCGCCCGTGTGCCGGCCGGACCGCGTCGTCCCGCAGTCGGGGGTGTCCGCCCCCGGCTGCAGAACCGGTCCGGCCGGCGTCTTGAATTCGCGACCGCAGCAGCCGCAGGGTGCGGGGCCGGGGAGTGTTCCGCAGGGCGCGGGCGTACCGCGCCCATCCCTCACGAATCGGCTCCGCACCGTGCGGCTGCGGGCAGCAGTCAGGCGTCAGCGATCAGCAGTCAGCGCGCGTGTTTGCTACCGGGCTTTGAGAGCATGCGGGAGACGTGGACCGGCCAGCGTCCCGCCACCAAGGGGGCACGGTGAACTGTGTGAAGTCCTTAGACGTTGGTTATTGCAAGCAGCCCCTCGCGAAACGTCCAGGCGGGTGAGACGCCCGCTGCTTCAACACAGGACAGTCCCATGATCGATCGATTGCGTGCGCACAGACGGATCCAGGGCTGGCGGCCGGTCGTCGCACCGCTGCGGCAAGTGACGTTTCCCAGGAGGTGCACATGAATCCAGAACAGAGTCCCCTGAATTGTCACGCGGAAGCCATCCGCCGGGCGATCGATGCCGGCGGGGTGCTGATCGTCGCGGTGGTGCTCGATGAGCAGGGTCAGCCGATGCTCCTCGCCAACTCGGCGGGGCTGCCGGTCTGTCTGCGGCAGATCGCTGAGGGACTGACGCAACTGCGTCCGATGGTCCAGCGGATGGCGGAGCGCATCGAACGGGGCGAAGTCAAGGACGCGCTCGACCAGGGAAAGTCCGTCCTGATCGATGAAGCCACGTTCGGATGGCGAGGAGTGGGGTGACCGATGATCGATCGCTTGCGTGCACACAGACGGATCCAGGGCTGGCGGCCGGTGCTCGCGCCGCCGCGTCCCGCCGCAGCACAGCCGCCGGGGCTGCGCTGGTCGCGGCTGCCGGTAGTGGCGCTCGTCGCGCCAACGCAGTACCTGCTGCTGCTGGCGATCGACGCCCAGATAGCGATCGCCGACGTCCTGAACCGCATCACCGCCTGGTGCCTGGAGGAAAACACCTGAGAGGGCCCCTAACCGCGGTGCAAACGCGGGGCGGAGGTTTGCTGAGCCGTAGACCACGGGGAGACGGCCGCCAATAGCACAAGCCCGTGGACGCCGGGGCCCGCATCACGCGGGCGACACCTGCCGGGAGCCAACGGCCGATCCGTAGGTCGGTCTGCAGCGAGTGGTGTGACAGCCGGGAGAGACCGGCACTTTTGAACTGCGATTCGCTTTAAGGAGTGACCCATGAACTGCGGCAACTGCCTCGTGGAACGTGTCGAGATCATTCCTCTGGAGGGGAACGTCTGCCCGCAATGCGGAACGGACTAACGTGCTTACAGAATTGAGGTGGCGCACAAGAGCTTGCCGCCGCCCAGGAGGACCGGACCGGATGTGACGCGCGACGATCTGCAGCGTCGCATCGACGCCGGCGACTGGAAAACGGAACTGCTCTCAGCCTGGAAGGCGGGCAGCCGCATGGCCGTGGCACAGCTGCTCAATGAACCCGACGTCGATCACTACGTGCTGGTGTGGTTCTGCCGCAGCTTCTGCGAGGCGGGGGAAGACCTCGAAGAACTCGAGGACGCGATGGAGTCGGCCCATGACGCAGCATCCTGAACTCGACGAGGAGCCACGATGAGCGCTCATCCCCCCACGTTCACGGCGCTGGCGTCGTCCTCGAGCTACCTGGCGGCGGCCGACGTCGTGACCGACTTCAACCGCCGGCACAACGCCGGCGGGCCGGTCCTGTACTGGCCGCTGGGGTTCTGCGGTCCGGCGCGGCTGGCAAGGACGCGCGACGCGGCCCGCGTCCGGACAACCGAGACGGGGCAGTGTTGCCCAGAAGTCTACGTCGACGGCTGCGGCGCTCCGGTGCCGCTGACGTTCGTGGCGCTGCTCGATCCGCAGCAGCTGCGCGGCCAGTTGCGCCTGGAGGTCGCCACGACCGTGACGGTCGACCTCGACGCGCCGGGGGGCCTGCTGCCGACAGGCGACGAGCTGCTGCAGGCCCTCGCGCCGCTCAAGCGGGCGCTGGCCAAGCGGCACGCGGAGGCACAGCCCACAGCAGGAGCACCGTGATGGCCAGGCGTGGCAAGGTCTGCAAGACGATCGAGGATGCGCGCGAGGCGCTGAAGGTGATCGTCGGCCCCCGAGGGATCGTCAGCGTCACCCAGCGCGTTTACGAGCACTACGGTCCTGGCAACCGATACGAATCGGCCGACTGGGGCGGATCGGCGTCGATCGAGCTGGTGCCGGAGGAGTTCATTGAGGCGCAAGTCGCGACCGCGTCATCGGCGGCCGACCTGGTCCGCAAGCTCGCGCAGGAACTGCGCCTGGCGATCGACGCGCATGCCGAAGCCCGGAAGCCACGCCGGCTCACCGCGCGTCCGAAAGTGATTGAGTCCACGGCCGTCCGCCGCCTGGAACACAGCGCCGCTGAGCCCAGTCCCTAATCCCCGTTCACCAGTCCCCAGTCCCTACCACAAGGAGGTGTCCCATGCTCGTCCTGAGTCGCAAGAAGAATGAGGAAATCACGATGACGGTGCAGACGCCCTCGGGACCGATCGTCATCACGCTGGTCGTCGTGCGGATTGGACCGGGCACAGTCAGGCTGGCATTCGACGCGCCGCGCGACGTGCCGATCGTCCGCAGCGAACTGACAGCACAGACCGACCGCGCAGCCTAACGGGACGGCACGATGCCCAGCGACTTTCGCGGCCAGCAGCGTATGGACTTTCACCAGGCGGCGCGGGACGCACTCATCGACGGACTGCGCCTGCCGCGGCGGCAGGCGCAACTGCTGAAGACGCTCGACCGCCTGATGCGGGACGAGCAGGGAGAACCGAACGTGCACACGCTCAGAGACGACCTCGGCAACCTCACGGTCGAACTGGTGCTGATAACTCTGGCGGCGGCGATGGCGTGCTCCGCCGACACGGCCCGCCGCGCGTACAAGAGCGCCGGCGCCACGCCGTACCTGTCAATCGAGGAGGTCTCCGGGCGACCGCACCTGTTCACGGTGCACTGGCCGGCGATCGTCGACGACGCGCGTCCTGCCGCGCCGCAGTTAACCTGGGAAAAGGGGGTCGCAGCCGATGTTGCGAGGGGTCGCAAAATGCGAGGGGTCGCAAAATGCTGCGACCCCCCCGGGGGGGTCGCAGCATTGCCCCCTTGCAATGCAGTTGAGATTTCTAGATTTGAAAAACTCAATTGCAATGCAACTGCGCGCGAGGGGTCGCAAAATGCTGCGACCCCCCCGCCGACGGAGTCGGCGGCTCCGGTCGGGCGCGGCGGCTGGGAGGTGGCCGTCGAGCAGCTCCGCGACCTGGGGATCGTGGCGGCGGTGCTGGTGCCTCGGGCGATCGCCCGCTGGGGGATCCCCGACAGCGAGCAGTCGCGGCTGGGGATCCTGGCGGCGGCCTGCTGCGCGCTGACCGGCAAGAACCCGCCGGCCTTGTTCACCGACCTGGTCAAGCGGCGGGCCTGGCTGGCATCGGGGATGCGGGGGATCGCCGAAGCGCACTTCGACACGGTCCGCGCCTGGCGGAGACAGCAGGAAAACGCGGCGCGGGCGGCGGAGGTCACGGCCGCACGTGCCGCAGTCTCACGGAGTGCACCGGAAAGCGAAGACGCCTACTTCCGGAACCTGTCGGGCGATGCGGCATTCGAACGGCATCGCGCCGAGCAGATCGCCCGTATACGTCGAGAACTGGGAGTCCGCCGATGACATTTAATCCGAACGCGAAAACGGTCGACGCCCGCGGGTGCACGGGCCTGCAATCGCTGAAGGCGCCGAACGCGGAGACGGTCGACGCCCGCGGGTGCACGGGCCTGCAATCGCTGGCGGCGCCGAACGCGAAAACAGTCTACGCCCGCCGGTGCACGGGCCTGCAATCGCTGGCGGCGCCGAACGCGAAAACAGTCGACGTCGCCTGGTGCACGGGCCTGCAATCGCTGGCGGCGCCGAACGCGAAAACAGTCTACGCCAGCGGGTGCACGGGCCTGCAATCGCTGGAGGCGCCGAACGCGCTGGAGGTCTACGCCCGCGGGTGCACGGGCCTGCAATCGCTGGCGGCGCCGAACGCGACGACGGTCTACGCCAGCGGGTGCACGGGCCTGCAATCGCTGGAGGCGCCGAACGCGCTGGAGGTCTACGCCAGCGGGTGCACGGGCCTGCAATCGCTGGCGGCGCCGAACGCGCTGGAGGTCTACGCCCGCGGGTGCACGGGCCTGCAATCGCTGGCGGCGCCGAACGCGAAAACAGTCGACGTCGCCTGGTGCACGGGCCTGCAATCGCTGGCGGCGCCGAACGCGAAAACAGTCTACGCCCGCCGGTGCACGGGCCTGCAATCGCTGGAGGCGCCGAACGCGACGACGGTCGACGCCCGCGGGTGCACGGGCCTGCAATCGCTGGCGGCGCCGAACGCGAAAACAGTCGACGTCGCCTGGTGCACGGGCCTGCAATCGCTGGCGTCGCCGAACGCGAAAACAGTCGACGCCCGCGGGTGCACGGGCCTGCAATCGCTGGCGGCGCCGAACGCGCTGGAGGGTCTACGCCAGCGGGTGCACGGGCCTGCAATCGCTGGCGGCGCCGAACGCGCTGGAGGTCTACGCCAGCGGGTGCACGGGCCTGCAATCGCTGGCGGCGCCGAACGCGAAAACAGTCGCCGCCCGCGGGTGCACGGGCCTGCAATCGCTGGCGGCGCCGAACGCGAAAACAGTCGCCGCCAGCGGGTGCACGGGCCTGCAATCGCTGGCGGCGCCGAACGCGAAAACAGTCTACGCCCGCCGGTGCACGGGCCTGCAATCGCTGGAGGCGCCGAACGCGACGACGGTCGACGCCAGCGGTGCACGGGCCTGCAATCGCTGAAGGCGCCGAACGCGGAGACGGTCGACGCCCGCGGGTGCACGGGCCTGCAATCGCTGGCGGCGCCGAACGCGAAAACAGTCGACGTCGCCTGGTGCACGGGCCTGCAATCGCTGGCGTCGCCGAACGCGAAAACAGTCGACGCCCGCGGGTGCACGGGCCTGCAATCGCTGGCGGCGCCGAACGCGCTGGAGGTCTACGCCAGCGGGTGCACGGGCCTGCAATCGCTGGCGGCGCCGAACGCGCTGGAGGTCTACGCCAGCGGGTGCACGGGCCTGCAATCGCTGAAGGCGCCGAACGCGCTGGAGGTCGACGCCCGCGGGTGCACGGGCCTGCAATCGCTGGCGGCGCCGAACGCGAAAACAGTCTACGCCCGCCGGTGCACGGGCCTGCAATCGCTGGAGGCGCCGAACGCGACGACGGTCGACGCCAGCGGGTGCACGGGCCTGCAATCGCTGAAGGCGCCGAACGCGGAGACGGTCGACGCCCGCGGGTGCACGGGCCTGCAATCGCTGGCGGCGCCGAACGCGAAAACAGTCGACGTCGCCTGGTGCACGGGCCTGCAATCGCTGGCGTCGCCGAACGCGAAAACAGTCGACGCCCGCGGGTGCACGGGCCTGCAATCGCTGGCGGCGCCGAACGCGCTGGAGGTCTACGCCAGCGGGTGCACGGGCCTGCAATCGCTGGAGGCGCCGAACGCGGAGACGGTCGACGCCAGCGGGTGCACGGGCCTGCAATCGCTGGCGGCGCCGAACGCGAAAACAGTCGACGTCGCCTGGTGCACGGGCCTGCAATCGCTGGCGGCGCCGAACGCGGAGACGGTCGACGCCCGCGGGTGCACGGAGTTCATCGCGAACTGGGAGCGCGAGAGGCTGGTGCCGCTATTAACTGCGACCGGCAAGAGCGTGCAGGACGTTCTGGCGACAGGCTGCTGGGATTGTCACTCATGGGACAACTGCCCGATGCATGTGGTGTTCGGAGTCAGCAGCGCCCAGAAGGTCCCGCAGCCGTGGCGCTTGGACGCGGCGATCTTTGTGCCGCTGTTCGACGGGGGGCTGCTGCGGAAACCGCATGTGGATCATTCCCCATGATTCCGATGTCCCAAAAGCTCCACATCTCTCATGACCTCGCGCTGCCCCTGGCGGTCGGGACGCAGGCGGTCCTGGTCGTGGGCCTGCGCGGGTCCGGCAAGACGAACACGGCCGGCGCCGTGGCCGAGGAGCTGCTGGACGCCGGACAGCCGATCGTGGTCATCGACCCGACGGACGCCTGGTGGGGCCTGCGCTCGGGATACAAGGTCCTGATCTTCGGAGGGTCGCATGCCGACCTGCCGCTGCAGGAGACCGATGGCCGGACGATCGCCGAGTTCCAGGTCACCGAGCAGGTGCCGTTCATCCTGTCGATCCGCCATCTCCGCAAGGCGGCCCAGCGGAGGTTCGTGACCGAGTTCTGCGAGGAGCTGTATCACCTCAAGGGCAAGCCGGAATACCGCGCGCCGCTGACCGTGTTCATCGATGAAGCGCCGTTATTCGTGCCGCAGAAGGTGCTGGGGGAAGTCGCGCGGACGGTGGGGGCCGTCGAGGACCTGATCGCGCGGGGCCGCAACGCCGGCTTCGGCGTGCTGCTGATCAGCCAGCGCTCGGCGACGGTCAATGCCGACGTCCGGACGCAGTGCGACACGATCATCGCGCACCGGTTGACGGCCAAGCTCAACCGCAAGGCGATCAGCGACTGGTTCGAGGAGAACGCGTCGACCGACCAGCTGGCGGAGATACTCAAGAGCCTGGCCACGCTGAAAGACGGCGAGGCCTGGGTCTGGTCGCCGCTGCAGGACCTGATGCGGCGGGTGCAGATCCGGCTGCGGCACACGTACGACAGTTCGGCGACTCCCAAGCCGGGCCAGAAGCTGCGGCCCCCCAAGGCGCTGCAGGAGGTCGATCTGACGGCGCTCAAGGGGAAGCTGGCGGCGGCGATCGAGCAGGCCCGCGCCAACGACCCGGACGAGCTCAAGCGCGAGATCGCCCGACTGAAATCCGAGCTGAATAAGCCGGCCAATCAGCCGGCGATTGACGGCCAAGCTCTGGCCCGTGCCGAGCGCTCAGGGGCCGCCCAGCGCGACCAGGAGTGGTCGGAGAAGTTCCTCGCCTCCGAGCGGGAGCGCAAGCGCCTGCAGCGGTTCTACGACCGCCTGCAGTCCGCATTTTCCGACCAGGCCCCTCCGGCGACGATCGACCGCCCCGCGCCGCTATCGCAGCCGGCGCGGGAGCCACCGCGTCCGGGCGCGATGCCTCAAGCCGTGCATAAAACCGGGGCCGCGCGCCACACGCCGCCGGCCAGTCCGGGGGACGCGGACGCCCCGATTTCGCGCCCGCAACAGACGCTGCTCGACGCGCTGGCCTGGTTCGAGGCGGCCGGGATCCGCGATCCGGACCGGTCACACGTGGCGGCCGTCGCGGGTGTCAGTCCCCGATCGAGCGGTTTCGAGAAAAACGTGTCGCGGCTGTCGTCGCTGGGGCTGATCCAGTATCCGGCGCCCGGCGCCGTGTCATTCACCGCATCCGGGAGGGCGCGGGACGCGGCGATCGACGCGCCGCAGACGCTCGACCTGTTTCACCAGTGCTGGCTGGAGTCGCCGGCCCTGCGGGGTCCGCAGCGCGACATCCTGCGGGTGCTGCTGGAGACGCGGGAGACGTTTTCGCGGGAGGAGCTGGCCGAGCGCGTGGGCGTCTCGCCGCTTTCGAGCGGTTACGAAAAGAACATCAGCGGCCTCAGCTCGCTGGGGGTCGTGTGCTATCCCGCCCGGGGCTGCGTCGCCGCGAGCCCGCTGATGTTTCCGGAGGGACTGCACGGATGATGTTTCTCGAACCGCACGAACTGGACGCCCTGGAGCAGGAGGCCGCGCGGCTGGGGTTTGATGAACAGCGCGCCGATCGCCTGCTCGAATGGGCGCTGGCGGCGCGGATGACGAGCGTGCTCCTGGAGCTGCTCGCCAGCGGCCAGGCGGAAATCTGCCGTGAGGAGTCCGACGGGGAATTCTCAATCCGGCTCACCGAGTCAGGACGCGCGGAGGCGCTGCGGATCGTCGGCGCGGCGCGGATCGAAACCGGACCAGAGACGGAACAAAACGGGTAACTACCAACGGAGGCGGAGATGTCGACGAAGACGCAGCGGACACGGGGACGGCATCGGACCGTGAAGTCCGATCAGCCGGCGAACTGGCGATGTCTGAAGTGCGGTGGCAACAACCTGGCCCTGCAGGAAGCGTGCGAGACGTGTGCAGCGTCGCGCGGCACGGCGGCGGCGAAGCGGACCAGCAAGAGCGCGGCCGCGCGGAATCTCGAACACCTGCAGAACGGCGCCGCGCACCTGGCCGGAGTTCCGGCGACGCAGTCCGAGGCCGCGGCGAAGGAGTCGGCTGCCTCGCGAGCCGTCGGCCTCGAGAACGGCCGCGTGGCATGGGAGTGCCCGGGCTGCCGCGAGATGTGCGACGGCGCGACAGACGAGTGCGCGCACTGCGGCTTCGGCGTGCGCGGCGTCGTCGAGGCGCTGCCGGCCGAGGACAAGGTCAGCGTGCCCATCATCCAGATCGAGCCGTTGCTGGCGAGCTACAGTGCGGATCTGATCGCGAGCAGAGCCACGATCCGCAAACCGGTCAAGATCGCGGGACGTCTGTGGGTCATGACGAGCGGCGTCTGCACCGGTGCAAAGGGTTATTCCGAGATCAACTTCTACGAGGTCGTGCCCCGCGAAGGGTACGCGGGGAACCTCGTAAAGTTCCAGAGTCTCAATGCGGAGCAGCAGGAGCGTCGCCGCGAAACCAGGATGTGGTACGACGGGATAGCGGTGCGCTGCGGCGACGCGGAGTTCGTCCTGCGTGGCCCCGAGCGGACGACGCCCGGTCACGGATTCGGTCGCGTCCTGCCCAAGACGACCGGCAAGCAGCGCAAACGGCAGGACGGTGGAGAGGGCACGAAGGCGAAGCCGCGTCGGGACGGCGCGCTCACGGACGATTGGACGGAACGACAGTTGCCGCTCGCGCTGATTGATTTGCGTGCGGACAACCCGTTTCGAGTCGCACGCGACGAAGACGTGTCCGCACTCGCGCGCGACATCGAGCGTCAAGGACTGATCTATCCGATCCTGGTGCGTCCGACGGAGGGCGGTCGGTTCGAGGTCTGGGTCGGCGAGAAACGGTTCCGCGCCCATCGGCTGCTCGGGCGGGAATTGATCCGCGCCGAGGTCTACCCTCCCGGTCTTCCGGACGCGGTGCTGATCGCCAAGCGCTTTTCGGAAAACGCCCGGCATGCCGGCATGAATCCGGTGCAGGAGGCCGAGGGCCTCCGGCAGCTGCTGGCCAGCGGCGCGTACGCCTCGCAGAAGGAGCTCGGGCAGGCGCTGGGGCTCTCGCAGGGGGAGATTTCGCTGCGGCTGCGGCTGACCGAGCTGCCGGCGGACTGGCGGCAGCGGGTCATTGCGCGTGAAATTTCCACCTCCCACGCCAAGCACCTGTACCCCTGGCTCGACCTGCCGGCCGTGCTGGCGCAGGCGGCGAAGACGCTGCAGGACTGGGAAAAGAATCACGGCCGCCAGCCCAACGAGCGCGACTTCGAGGGGCTCGTGCAGTCCGCGGCGCGTGCGGCGTCGAAGCCGATCACCAAGGACGGGCCCTTCAGCAGCCCCGACGCGTGCCCGTTCAGCGTCTCGCCGGAGCTGCGGGCGCAGCTCGACGTGCGGCCGCTGAAGAATCCCTGGGGCGGCAAGCCCGAGCAGCGGGCGTTCAACGTCACGCTCTGGCAGCAGAAGGCGAAAGAGGCGCAGCAGCGCGCGGCCGCGAAGGCCAAATCCGAGTCCGCCGCCGCGCCGCAGGGCAAGTCCGCGCGGATCGCGAAGGTCAAAGCGGCGGTCAAGCCGCCGGCGGGTCCGAGCGAGCACAGCGTGCTGAGAATCCTCGGGGACTGGGCCAGGCGGCAGATCAAAGAAGTCCTGAAGCCGAAGGACAAGAAGCTGCTCATGCGCCTCATGGTGATCGGCGGCCTCGTGTACGACGGGCTGGCGATCGAGCTCGACGACATCGCCAGGCGGCTGGGGATCAAAGGCACGCAGGGCAGTGGGATCGACCCGGAGGGCTGCACGGAATGGTGGGCAAAGCTCTCCGCCCTGGAGGACGCGCAGCTGGCGGATGTCATGCACTCCATCGTCATCGGTGCGTGTGCGGCGTCTTATGGAGGGCTGCCGGACGAGCTGGCGATCGCCGTCGCCCGGTCGCTCGGGGTCACTCCCGCCGACTCGTGGCGGCCGCAGGCGGATGACCTCCGCTGGTATGACGAGCCGGCGCTCCGGGCGCTGGCGGCGGAGTTCGGCCACGACGTCGGCAAGGCCAAGACCAAGGACGCGCTGACCAAGGCGCTCGTCAAGTGCTGGAAACCGGGGGACCTGCCGGCGGCGTTCCGCGCTGCGCTCGAACCGGAGGCGCGCTGAGCCATGAGCAAGATCGGCGACCAGCGGCGGCAGTGCACGTCGAAGATCCCGTACCAGACCCAGAAGGAGGCGCTGGCCACGATCCGCCGCGCCCGCAGCCGCCGCGTGAAGCGGGGCGGCAACGTCCCGACCGCGCGGCATCGCCCCTACCGCTGCCCCTGGTGCGGCCGCTGGCACATCGGAGCCGACAAGCCCAATCCCAAACGGCCGCCGCAGCGCCGCCAGCACGAGGAGGACGCGGCATGAAAACCTCGCCCGCGCACACGGCGCTCCCGTTTGCCGAGACCGTCAGCTACTGGAAAAGCGGCACGTCGTCCCCCGACAAGTGGCTCTCCGATGCCGCCGCGCTGATCGCCAAACGCGGCGGGCAACTGCTGATCTCGGCGTTCGGCGTCGACCAGACGATCCAGCGCGAAGCGTACTGCCTGCGGTTCCGGTTCAAGGAGGACCTGTTCAGCCTGACCTGGCCGGTCCTGCCGACCCGCCGCGGGCGACCGGACGAACAGCAGGCCGCCCGGCGCCAGGCGGCGACGATGCTGTTCCACGACGTGAAGGCCAAGCTGCTGGCGGCCGAGGTCCTGGGGATGCGGCGGGCGTTCTTTTCGCACCTGCTGCTCGGCGACGGCCGCACCGTCGTCGACCACGCCCAGGACGTCGCGGCACTGCCGCAGATCCTCGAGGCCACCCCGCGACTGACTGCACCGGAGGACCATCCATGAAATTCCTGACCGTGCCGATCGGGTTTGTGAGGCCGTTTGCCGGGCAGCCGCGGAAGAAGTTTCCCAAGGCCGCGCTCCGCGAGCTGGCCGACTCGATCGCCGCCGTCGGGCAGATCGTGCCGGCGATCGTCAAGCCCCTCGGCCCCGACAGCTGGGAACTGATCGATGGCGAGCGCCGCTGGCAGGCCTGCAAGCTGGCCGGAGTCCCCACGCTCAAAGTCGTCGAACGGCACGTGGCTGACGAGACCGAGCAGTACCGGCTCTCCGTCGCCGCCAACTTCGGCCGCGCCGACCACACGCCCCTCGAGATTGCCTGCGCCGTCCACGCGCTGCGCGAGAGCGGTATGACCTGGGAGCAGGTCGCCGGCGTGTTCGGGAAATCCACCAACTGGTGCCAGTACTACATCAAGCTGATGGGCCTCGATCCCGACGTGGCCGAGCTGCTCGACGGCGAGAGCGACGGGCCGCGGCTGCACACCGGCGCGGCCGTGCGGATCGCCGAGCTGCCGCCGAAGCTGCAGCGGTCCGTCGCGAAGAAGGCGATCGCCAACGGGTACGGGCTGTTCGAGACCAACCGCCTGATCCGGCAGACGGCCAAGGAGCATGCGATCAAGCTCAGCGGGCGCGAGCGCGTCCCCTCCGACGACTGGGAGGTGCTCGTCAAGTTTCTGCACGGGACCTACAAGTCGCTGCAGCCGTTCCTGGAGATGAGCGAGGAGGAGCTGCAGGCGCTGTTCGTCGGGCGGACCGACCTGCAGCTGCAGCGGTTCGCGACGTTCCCCGAGCGCGTGGCCGGGGAGTTTTCGATCCTGGCGGAATCGCTCGAGAAGCGCTGCCGCCACGTGCTCCGCAAGCGCGGCGCGGTGTCCCGATCGGCGTAGGGGAGGAGCAGAGCATGCTGCCATGCGACCCGCGGAAACTGACGGCGACGGACCTCAAGGTGCAGCAGGCGGCGTGCTGGATCCTGGGGATGTTCTCCGCGTTCGCGACACGCGGGTGTCCGAGACAGATTCGCGGCGTGCCGTTCGACCGTGTCGAGTTCGATACGCACGTCGATATTGCCATGGAGCTGGTCCGAGACGGCTGCACGTCGCGCGGACCGATAGTGCTGTACGCGCTGATCGAGTACGTCGAGCGCATGGCGCCGCGGTTTCACCCGCCGCTGTGGGAGCAGGCAGGGGCGCCGACGCCATGAGGATCCTGGCAGAGACCGAGAGCGTCCTCGACGACAGCACGCGGATGCAGCGGGTCGTCTTCCAGGCGCAGACGTTCCCCGATGAGCGGATGCTGGCCGCACTCGTGAACTTCTTCCGCCGCGCGCAGCACGGGGGACGCAGCTCGATCACGTTTCGGAACCAGGGGCACGGGAAGACCGTCGTCGAGTTCCGCGGCAGCGAGATGGGGCATGACGACCAGACGATCTAGCCGGCGGGTGCCGAAGTACCTGCGGCGGAAAGCTGGCACGCTGCGGGCGCTGCCGGCGGACGGGCGGTGCGCCGTGTGCGGGACGGCGCTGACGGCGGCGGTGACCTACTACGTCTGCAGCAACCCGCGCTGCACCGGCAGCCCGCTCCTGCCGCTGGTGCGGCTGTCAGCGAGGACACGCAGGCTGATCGCACTCCGGGAGCAGCGTCCCGACCTGGTGCACGACGGACCGGCAGACGCCGGGAAGCACCCGGCCCCCCGTCGCGGTGCGGCGTCCGGCGGGAACAGCAGCGCGGGGCAGGAGACTTTCTTTCGCGCGACTTTTTTTGAAATCGGATCTCGTTTCGGTTGTTTTCTCTCGACAGTGTATCCGATGTGTGTATAATAGGGTCATGACGCGGCGAACCAGCCGCAACCGGCCGACGCGGAATCAGTCGGGATCGGCCTCGCAAGCCGGAGGAAACGACCATGACTCATGCGCCCATCGCCATTGAATCCAGCGACCTGTACAACCGGCTGAGCGAGAACGACAACAACATCGCGGAATCGGCAGATTGGATTGGTGCCGGCGACATCTTCGATTCTGATGGAAACTTCGACCAGAAGTTGCAGGGCACGTGGTATGTGGTCACCTGGCCGCAGCACGTGGTGGCTGCCCGATACAACGGCGACTGCTCTTGCAGCGGTCCTTTCGCAAGCCGCGAAGAGGCGGTTGCCCACGAGCCTGCGGCTCGCGTGTACGGAGAATAGTTCGCAGCCTCGGCGGGTCGGGCGCGGGGCCGCGAACCCCGCACGGTTACACAGCCCGACCCGCCATCCGAGATACACGCTCGATCACTGAGCAACCGGCCGACGCATGAATCCTCAACATCGCCCCTGGACTGACGCCGAGCTGGCGCTGCTCGGCACCGACACCGACGCCGCCGTGGCGGCGCGGATCGGACGCACGCTCACCGCCGTCTTGCGGCGGCGCCGAGACCTGGCGATCTCGGCGTATACCACGCACGCGCGGGCCTGGACCGCCGCCGAACTCGCGCGGCTCGGCACCGTCGCCGACGAGCAGCTGGCGCAGGAACTCGGCTGCCGGCGGATCACCGTGATGCGCAAGCGCCGCGCGCTGGGGATCGGCTGCTCGGCGCCGGCGAACGTGCCCCGCAAGTTCCGCCGCCGCCGGCGGCGATCGTCACTCCGCTGACCCCTGTCCCCTGTCCCCTGGCCCCTGTCCCCTGGCCTCCGGTCTCTCCAGGTCGGCCAGGAACGCCGACAGCTGCTCCAGGAGCACGGACATCATCGGACGCCCCTCGCGGGCCGCGCGGCGCTCGAGCCCCGCGTGCTGCGCTAACGTCAGCTTGAGAGTCACGTTGCGCCTCAAATGACGGCGGTGGTCGCCGTCCAGACGCCGCAGCTCCGCACCCGCATTGCCCGCATCCATGCCCACGTCCTTGCCTGGGGATTGACACGCGGACCGTCCTACGGGACCGTCCGATCCGCAGCACGACCCCCTCCGCGGGACAGGTGACGAGCCTGACGGCCGCAGGGATGCGGTCCCCGGAGGTCTCTCGCTGCCCGAACACAGCATATCGCGGGCCACCCGGCAGTTCCCACCGCAATCCGGCCCCCGGCCCCCGGACTCCGGCCTCCGGCCACAGACCACTCCCCGCGCCAATGGACTGGCAACCGGGCGACATTGCCGCCTGCTACGGCGCCGAGCCGGTCTCGCGGGCGATCTCCGCCGCCACGACCTGGCCCCTGGCACCCCCCGGACTCCGCCTCGGGCCCTCCCACGTCGCCCTCATCAGCCAGCGGGGACTGCTCGTCCCCGCCGCCGGAGAGCCGGCCTGGGTCGAATCCACCTCCCTCTGCCATCGCCCCTGCCTGCTGCGGGGGCGGCCCGTCGCCGGCTGCCAGGTGCACCTCCCCAGCGAACGCGTGGCCGACTACGAGCGCGGCGGCGGGCGGGTCGCCCGGTTCCGGCCGCATCCGCTGTGGCGGTTCCAGGGGCGCGAACACAGCGACCTGTGGGCCGTGCTCACGAATTTCGTGCGCAATGAAACGGCCTACGACACCCGCGGGGCGCTGCTCAGCCGCTCGCACCTGCTGCAGCACCTCTCCTGCCTGGCGGGCCAGCCCCTGACCACGCTGTTCTGCTCCGAACTGATCGCGGCCGTCCTGCAGCGGTTCGGGCGGCTGTGCACCAGCCACCATCCCGGGAAGTTCCACCCGGCGAAGCTGCTGCGCTGGCTGGTGCGGATGGGCGTCTATCAGCGGGTCGAGCCGCCGCGGCTGCGGGTGTTCGATCCGCTGTGCGAAGCACGCGGCGCGGGGCCGGCTCAGGCGTCCACACACACCCCCCACGGGACGCCGGGAGCCGCAGCTCCCGCCGCGCACACAACGGGCGAGACCGCCGGATGAACGCACTGCTCCTGACACTGCTGCTGGCCGCAGCGACGCCCGAGGACGCCGTCGTCAAGATCGGCGGCTGCTCCGGCGTGTGCGTCGACCAGCGCGGGCTGGTGCTCTCGGCCAAGCACTGCGGCACCTATGAGACCGTCAGCGTCGAGTTCCCGCACCGGGAGCCGGTCCCGGCCCGACGCGTGTACGTCAGCCCCGATCAGGAAGGACCCGTCGTCTATGACTGCGACGGCGACGGCTACCCGGCGGTCGACGTCGCGCCGGCGCTCGGCCCCAAAGGCTCGGCCGTGTGGTCCGCCGGATATCCGGGCGGGACCTTTTCGAAGGCCCACGGCACGCTCGACGGCGGCACGGTGTTCGGAGAGCGCGCTGGGGCGCGGTTCCGCGTCAACGTCGTGAGCTTCGGCGTGCGGCCCGGCTGGTCCGGCGCGCCGCTGTTCGACGAGCAGGGGCGCGTCATCGGACTGTGCCACGGGACCGAGACCTGCCACGGCGGGTCGTGCCCGGTCTTCCGCGGGCCGAGCTTCTGGATCACCTTCACCGCCGTCCGCGCGGCGTACGACGCCGTCTGCGACAAACCGGCCGACACGCCCAGCGACACGCCCGCACCGCCGGACGTCAGCCTGCAGTCCGTGCTGCAACAGATCGCCGAACTGAAGCTGCAGATCGCCGTCCTCGGCGGGCAGCGCGGAGCGGACGGACGGGACGGGATCGATGGACTGCCCGGAGCGCGCGGGCCGGCCGGCGCTGACGGCCCGGCCGGAGCGCCCGGTCCGCAGGGACCGCCAGGAGCACGCGGGCCGGCTGGTCCACAGGGACCGCGCGGCGAACGCGGCGAACCGGGACCGGCGCGGACCGTCACGGTGATCTTCGAAGACGCAGCGGGCAACCGGCTGGCCGCACCCGTGGTCATCCCCCCCGACAAGCAAGTCGTCCGCGTCCCCATCGAACGGTTCGAACGGGAATGAACATGGACGACGCAACAGTGGTAGTGGTCGTCGACGACCAGAAGGAAACCGAGATGAACGATCAGGACTACGGCATGCTGAAGATGCACTGTCTCAACGGTGCGCAGCGGCAGGCGGACGGCTCGGCGGCGTACGCCGAAAACCTCCGCTATGACTACCTCGAGGGGAAGAGCGTGATCTCCTCGCCGGAAAGCCTCGGCATCCGGTACATCCAGGGGCCGCACCCGCAATACGGCTCGCCGGACTTCAAGGCCGCGGCGTAACCCCGCGCTCGTGACGCATCCGCTCCAGATCGCGCTGCAGCAGTCGGAACGGGCCGCCGCACGGGCGGCCCGGCTCCGCGCTGCCGCCCGCTCCGGGCAGGCGCGGGCGGTGATCCGCGAGAACGCGGCCGCAGCACGCAAGACCTATCAGGACTGGCTCGATGCCCAGCGACCTCGATCAGACGGCGACCAAGGCCTGGCCGCGCCTGCGGGCAGCCCATGAGGCCGTGATTTGACGACGCAG
Organism: Phycisphaerales bacterium; assembly: GCA_016710275.1. Taxonomy (GTDB): domain Bacteria; phylum Planctomycetota; class Phycisphaerae; order UBA1845; family Fen-1342; genus H1-PLA3. The sequence goes on along the minus strand of JADJXS010000005.1, from coordinate 1,195 downwards.
CGCGCTCTGCCGAACGCGCCGGCAGGTCGAGGCGCATGCCCGCAGCCACGGCCTCGACGGCCAGGCAGGACTCGACGACATGATCGTCGGCGATGTGACCATCAATCAGCAGCCGCCGCCGGCCAGGACCGCACCGGGCACGCTCGCGAAACTCGCGCTGGCCGGTGCACTGGCCGCCGGCAGCGGCGGTATCGGGCTGGCGGCCGGAGCGCTCCTGCCGGAGCTGCTCGGACTGTTCGGCGATCCACCGCCGGCCGCCGAGCGAGTCGAGGTCGATCGCGACTGGCGGCTGGGGGAGCCGATCGTCGAGTGAGCGGTGCAGTTTTTGCAAACGAGCGGTGTCAGACTTTCAATTCTCGAATCGGCGGGCAGGGCAGCGTGAAACGCGGCATCGAACCACAGCAGTAGCGGCGAGGTCCGGTTGTGACGTGCAACTCCTGCAATGGACAGCCCCCAGGATCAGCTGCGGCGCGGCGCGAGCGCGGCCGGCGAACGCCTGCCGACGCTCGAGCAGTGCGCGCTGCAGCGTGAGGACTACGAGCACGAGGATCGGAGACTCCGCGCGGGACCGCAGCCCGCCGGCTGCCGGCACATCGGCGGGCTGATCGACATCGTCATGGCCCGGGTGCGTCGGCGGACTGAAATTCGCAACCGCGACCGCAAGTCGCGCCAGAGCAAGGAGGCGCAGCGTGGCGAAGACCAAGACGAACACCGTGCAGGTGGAGGTCGTCGTGCTCGATGAGGACGCGCAGAAAAAGTTCGACGAGTACCTCAAGCAGAACAAGATCGCCAGCAAAGGCCGCCGCGCCACCGATGCGGCGCAGGCGCTGCGAGATCAGCTCGTTGAACGCATGGCCGGCGCGATGCTGGCACAGCTGCCCGACGGGCGCTGCATCCAGCGCGTGCCGCAGCGCCGCGAGTACCCAGCGAAGAAGGCCGTCGTCTTCGAATGGGATCAGCTCAACGAGATCCCCGCTGCCGAGTGATCAACACGGTTGGTGCACAACCTGGTGCGTGGGAGCAGGGCCATGTCGGATCAAGCGATCATTGCACTCGTCATCGGCGTGCTCGGACTGATCGGGTGGCTGTCGCACGTCAGTTATCGCATCGGGCGAATCTACTCGCTGATGCAGAACGAACTGCTCCGCCACCGCGAACAGTTGAAACATCACGACCGCCGGATCGGTGCACCCGA
>JADJXS010000004.1 GCA_016710275.1 Phycisphaerales bacterium | reverse complement strand
CGACCCCAGCCGCCGTCTTCGCGCGCGGTCTTCTCGCTGTGACAGGAGCTGCACAACGCCTGCCAGTTCGCCGAATCCCAGAAGAGGCGGCGGGCAGTCGCGATCCTCGCAGGATCGCCGCTGTCGATCGCCTCGCGCAGACGGTGCGGCCTGATATGGTCCACTTCGCGTGCGGCAACCACTTCCCCCCGCGCTTGGTGCAGCTCGCAGCGTGGGTGCTTCGCCAGGTAGGCAGCACGCGCAGCCTGCCACTTCCTGCCATAACCCCTCGCGTGCGCCGTGCCACGGCGCGCATCATCGAGCGCCCGCCTCGCCTTGCGATGCGTTTCGCAATAACCCGATCGATCCGAGACCAACACGGCGCAGCCAGGCTGGCGGCATGGTGTCGGTGATCGCGTGGGCATCAGCGACGAAGCCCGCACGCGGCGGGCTTCAAGAGGCGCTCGGGACGCAACTCACCAAGCATGGCGAGAATCCTAGACCAGTTTGTCACCGCTTTGTGAGACATTATCGAGCGCCCCGCTCTGCTCCCGTTTCGGTTTCCAAGCTCGCTCGCGCTTTCGCGATTCGCGCGTTCTCCGCGCCGGCTCGCACCGCCCCATGGCGCACCGCCCAGCGCAACTCATGGAAGTGATGGTGGGCCGCTTTCAGCCTGCGCGACAGGGTAGCGATCGAGATCCGCAGGCGCCGCGCCTTCACTCGCAGCGTGCCGGGCCGGAGGTGGTATTGCTCCAGCGCAGATCGCTCGCGCGCGTCCATGCGGGCGAGCGCCGCGTGGGTGTCCCCCGCCTCGCCGCCCATGATCGGAATGGGCGCCTGTCGGTAGCCGCTCATGTCGATCTGGTCACGCCACATCGAGGCGCGGTAGCTCTCAGGCGACCACCGCGCCCAGTTCTCGAGATGCCGCCGGATCTCGCCCTCATGGGGGTAGCTCATGCCGCCCGCCGCAGGGGATCGTGATGCGCACACCACCACTTGCGCCCATCGCTCACCACGCCTGGCGCCCCGCAGCTCGCGCATCGCAAGCCCTCCGCGTAAGTTCCCCGTGAAACGTCGTAGCGATCCTCCCAGCGCCGCTTCTTCAGCCAGCGGTGAGCATCCGGCCACGCGGGAAAGAACAGGCCCTTTGCCACCGCCTGCTGCTCGCCACGCGTGCGGTGCTTCAGGCCCTCCAGGATGACTTCGAGGAGCGTCTCATCGGGGCGCAGCCGCAGGAGCGCCGCCATCGCCTCGGCCTTTCCGGTGTGTTTGGGGTATTCGGGCCAGAACGCCTTTTCGAACCAGGCCTGGACGTCCGGATTTTTCGCTTCAAACAAACTACCCCCTTGGGGGTTAGGGGGAGATTCAAATGCTTTAGGTTCTTCCTTATATGGAACCGGAAATCCCGACATGGATGGCCCGGAAATCCCGACATGGCTCCGTGTCGGGAATCCCGACATGGATGACCCCCCTACCCGTGTCGGGATTCCCGACATGGATGGGTCCTTTTCGGAAGGCGGCGTCGATTGAATGAACGGGCCGTCGACGGCGAGGAAATACCGCGTTCGAATGACCTTTCCGCGGGCATCCCGGTGTGACTCGGCGCGCACCAGCCCGGCCGCGATGAGGAAGGCAATGTGCTCGACGACGGTCTGCCGAGATATCCCGCATTTCTCGGCCACCCGCGCGTGCCCGGGCCAGCAGACACCATCGCCGTCGCAATGGTCCGCGAGCGCCACCAGCACGAACTTCGGGCCTGTCTTCAGGTCCTGCTCGAACGCCCAGGATGTCGCTTTCACGCTCATGATCAGAAATCCTCGGAATTGGAAAATCGGGTGCGCGCGCCTTCGTAGCGCAGGCGCACGGTCCCGATGGGGCCGTTGCGCTGCTTTCGAATCAGCAGCTCGGCCTGGCCCCGGTTGTCGTCTCGATCCTGGTGGTAGACCTCGTCGCGATAGAGCATCCACACCATGTCGGCGTCGGCCTCGATCTCGCCGGAGTCGCGCAGGTCGGAAAGAATGGGGCGCTTGTCGCCACGCTTCTCGCACTCTCGGTTGAGTTGCGCAAGGAGCATGACCGGGATCTTCAGCTCCTTCGCGAGCGCCTTCAGGCCGCGGGAAATTTCGGCGAGATCCTGGGCGCGATTCGAAGTTTGCCGCTCGGTCCTCATGAGCCCGAGGTAGTCGATCACGACGAGCGACAACGGCACGGAAGATTCCCGTGCCAGGCGCCGGCTGCTCGCGGTGATTTCGGTAATCGTGAGCTCAGCGCTCTCGCACAGGAAAATCGGTGCGCCCGCGATCGCCGTACCCGCGACCCCGATCGCGGTCCATTCGGAATCGGAAATTCGACCGTGCGAAGCACGGATGCCATGGAGATTTCCCAGGTCCGCGAGCAGGCGGATGGTGAGCTCGCTCTTCTCCATTTCCATCGAAAAATACCCGACCCCGCGCTTCTGACTCAAGGCGGCATGGCGCGTGATATTGAGCGCGATGGCGCTCTTCCCCATGCCCGGACGTCCGGCGACGACGATCAATTGCCCCGGCTTCATCCCGCCGGTGCGTTCATCGAGCACCTGAAAGCCGGTGGATAGCCCAGAGAAGCCCTTCTCCTTATGCGCGCGCTGGGCCTCGTCGAGCTGCTCGAGCGCGGCCGTCACCGACTCCGCAATGGGTCGCAATTCCCCGCGCCCATGGGCGGCGGCCGTTTCGATGGAAACGAGGAGCTTATGCGCCTGGTCGAGCACGTCCCGGCCGGCGAAGCCGTTGGCTTCGCGGGCGAGGTCCTGGATTCGACCGCCGGCTGTGAGCACGCGGCGCAATACAGCATGGTCACCGACGATGGCTGCGTAGCGCTTGACGTTGGCGACCGACGGCGTCCCGTGCAGGAGCTGCTGCAGATATTCGAGGCCGCCGACGCGATCCAGGTCCCCCGTCGATCGGAGCAATTCGGCGACGGTGATGACATCCGCCTGGCGGCGATCGGCAATCAATGAGCAAATCGCGCGGAATAAGGTCCGGTGGTCGTCGGTGTAGAAATCGTCGAGGGCAACGAGCCCCACGATGCGGTCGAAACTTGCGTTATCGAGCATGAGCGAGCCCAGCACCGCCTGCTCGGCATCAGTGGAAAAAAGCGGGCGCAGGTCGCGCCCAGGGGCCTCGTCGCGAGCGCTCATGATGCCTTCGTGATCTTGTCGGCGTGTCCCGAAATAGGCCGCGCTGCGGCCCGGCGTAGGGCCGAGCGCGAGGCCTCAGCCCTGCCCCGCGTGTCCTCCGGCAATTTCGAGCCCGCGATGTAGGAATAGAAGACGCCCGTGCGGGTGTTGCCATACTCACGACGGATGCAGCCCGCTCTCGAAAGGCGGAGCAGCACCTTCGTCGCGGTCAGCGGATTCATGCCGAGACGAAGCTCGAGATCCTTGCGCTCGAGCTCTCGGCCGTGGCGATCCATCAGCTCAAATAGTTTGAACGCGCGCCGCATCCAGCTCACGAGCGAGCCCTCGCACCTGGTCGTCATTCAGTTCGCCGCCGATGCGGCGCTCTTCAGCCAATACGGCCAAGGCGATCTCCTCGAGTTGTCTCCGGCTTGGGGCTACGTAGGACTTGCCTCGCCCCTCACTCAATGCCTTCAGCACGCGCCTCGAGCGAATCGCTGCCCAGCGCGGAAGGTCGAAGGCGCCGAGCCCGCCGGCGAGCCGGCACTCGTCGCGCCATTTCAGGGTGAGCGGCATGGTGTCCCAATGAGGCATTCCCGGTCGCTCCCCCAAAATCCCTGTTAATCCCTCTCAATCCCGCTTAATCCCAAGCGGCCCATTTCGTCGACTGCTACCTTGAGCAAATGGAACTTGCCCAGCACCGCTTCGCGAATGATTTCCTCGCACAACTGCGAAACCTCGATCTTCTGTGCCTGGGACATGACCTTCACGGCCGCGTGGAGAGGCGGATCGAGGCGGACGTGCACGCTCTTGAGGGGCTCGCTCATGCGAATCCTTGGAAGAAGAAGCCCGCCGGTCACCCGGCGGGCAAAGAAGGGGCAAAAAACGGCACACCTGTGCCGCTCAAAATCCCCCTCGGAGGAGCGGAAAAGTCGGGGCTCGCGACCGTGCTAGCCTTCATGTGCGACCAGTCCAGCCAGCACGGAAGGAGCGCAATGAACGTCTTGACGGAACTCGCAGCATCGCTAAAGGAGTGTCTCGTGGAACTCCGCGATACCAAGTTCGCATTGACGGCTTTGCTTTCAGCGCTCGGGCAACAAGAATCGCTAGACCGCGAACGCCTCTCTTCGGATTTCGAGGCCGCGTTCCTGGTGAAGCGACGCGGAGAGGAGGACGCGAAAGATCGTGCGATGTATTTCATTCGGGAGATCGGACGCCTTCATCCGCGCGAATAGATCCAAGGAGCCTGCGAATTTCCACCATGTCCGCCGACAGCCGACGATCCATTGCGAAGCAGTCGTCCGTGAGTCTGTCAAATAGCTCCTTGAACGAAGCCGCGGAACGGCCTATAGCGCGCCGATTTCGCAGCCGAACGAGCCATGGCGGCGCCCAACGTGCTCGCCTCACGCTGCCGCCCTTCCCCGCAGCTCAACCGGAAGGCCGTCGTCAGGGTGCGGATAGAGATCCGGGCGAAGGTCGTGCGGAGTGAGTTCGTATCTCGTGAGCCTGGCCACTTGTATCACTCGGTCCGCCGGAATTCGTCGCCATTGCTGGATCGCTTGGGGGCGAGCGGGCGGCTCGAGGCCGGCGGCGAGCGCCGTTTGCCCCCCAGAAAGCCGAATTGCGCGATCGAGTGCAGAGTCCATTTGGCGGCACACTACAAGTTTTTCTTGCTTCGCGCAAGAAACGCTTGCATTGCCCCATACAAGGGACGCTTGTAGGGTGCGCCAATGACGACGATCAACAAGAGAATCACGACTTTCCGCGAAGACTTGCGCATGACGAAGGCTGCGCTCGCGAAGAAGATCGGCGTAAAGACGCAATCCGTACAGCACTGGGAGGCCGGTAGGACAAGCCCCAGACGCAAACTTTTGCCAGCGCTCGCGAAGGCCCTCCAGGTCACAATCGCTGACCTGGAATTGGGCAAGGAGCAGACGGCAACCACGAGAAAGTCAGGACACGTCGCACGCGAAAGCGCCGCGAGCGACGGGTATGCAAATGTGCTCACCACGGAAGCTGTTGAGGTTGCGAAGGCCTGGTCGCTGCTGAGCCTGGAGCGTCAAGTTATTTACCGCTCGCTAATCTTCAACGATGCCGTGCTAGAGCAGGCATTGCCGGAATGGTTGCGCTTCGGGAATCCGAGGTCTCCCCGTTACAAGGATTTCGAACTGAAGTTCGAACAACTCGCGAGGGAGAACAAGAACCAGTTGACGCTCGATTTTCAAGATGGCACCAATCGTTAGGTGCGAAGCGCTTATCGCGGCATTGACATTGTCGACAGCCGCCTTGGCAGCCCCGTGGTCGGTTAGCGTCACTCAGAATCGCATGGATCAAGAGACAATATCCACGTTCAGCACTACGGGCGACCGTCATTACCCTGGCTCGATTGGGAAGCCTCGGCTGCCTCGATTGACTGTTCGGTGCAAGGGCATGTCGACAGACTTGATCGTCAACACAATGGTCCTTCTGCTCGGCCCTGAAGACGATGGCGGTTCGCACCATTTCCGCGCGCGCTTCGACGACGAGCCGCCCGAGTGGTATGTGGGCAGCAAAAGCACCGATGACAAGGCCGTCTTCTTTCCCCTTGCCAACATGTACATAGCCAAGATGTTTCGCCACAAGAAGCTCCTCATCGAGCTCACGCCCTTCAGGCACGGTCCCGCTACCGCAGAATTTGACCTCTCGGGAATCGCCCCATTTCGCGACCGCATCGAGGAGGTTTGTCACCCCGCACCCGCCCAGTAGCCACGGAAGAATCCCAAAGCACCTAAGACCGCCTCCCAGCGGCTTTTTTTTGCCTACGCCTACAAGTTTTTCTTGACAGCCTACAAGTTTGCCTTGCAGACTTGGCACGCCTCCCCCGCCGCTTGCCGGCCCCGACCAAGAGCGGGTCTACCCGGCAGGCGGTGCGCGCGGAGGCCCGGCGACACCTGCCGACGAGTGAAGTGACCAGCGGAGAGACGCTCATGGAAAACAGGTTCCTGATCATGGCCAAGCTCGCCACACACCAGAACAAGTCCTACCTCTTCGTCATTGCCCGCGGCGATGGCAAGACCTCCTCCTCGCGACCGACAACCCCCACGGCAGGCTGCATGTCGTGAGCGGCGCCAGCCCGCTCGAGCACGTGGTGACGATCTGGCGCACCGACCACGCCAAGGCGATCGCGGCCGAGGTCGCCAGGCGATTCCAGCCCTTCTGCGATGACTGCTTCGGCCTGTGGTTTCACCTGGACCCGAGCGACCTCTCCGCCGCCATCGAAGAGTTCGACCTCGGAACCGGCCGCCGGGTGCGCATGGGCGTCTTGCGCGTGGGGCACGCCGCCTGGGTGAAGGGCATCGGCTCCGGCGTGATCGAATCAATCGCCCGCGAGCGCGCCGTCGTTCGACTCGCGCGCCCCTACCGCACCACGAGTCACGTCATCGCCCACCGCAGCCTTCTCAAGCCGCACTTGCGCACGGTGCCGGCATGAGCTCGGCAGCCGCGGTCCTCGTCACGCAGGAAGGCCTGCGCCTGGCGCTCGCCGAGTGGCAGGCGCAGCGCCAGGAGGCGGAACGCGAATTCGCCGCGCACGAGGTTCGCCTGAATCGCGATCGCGCCTTCGCGCGCGTGCCCAGCGACTTCGCCGACGAGGTCGCGCCCTACTTCTTCACGCTTCTCGAGAAGTACGCCAAGCCCCTGGAGGCCTGATGCACACCCCTGCCGTCTTTCGCTTTCGTCGCCACCGCCCCTTCGATCACGTCGCCCCCGGGCGGCGGGTGATTCTGTGGAGCCGCCTCCGCGCGGCGTTTCTCCGACACTGGCAGCGCCTGCGTTTCGTGTACCTGCGCCCCGCCTGGGACGCGGTCATGCCCTGGGCGGCAGGTTTCGCGTTCATCGCGGCCTTCCTGCTGGGGCAAGGCTGGCTCGCGCGACGCGATCTGGAGCTCGACCTCGCCGAAGCGAGGGCGGCCGCATCGCGCGGCGAGTTTCAGGCCCAGGCGTTGAAGGATCAGATGAACCAGATGCGGGCCCTGGGCAACTGTCAGACGCTCTTCTACCTCGTCGAGGCGAAGACCCAGCGCGAGGTCTTCAAGAAACTCACCCAGGCGGCGACACAGCTCGAGGCCGCGCGTACCGCCGAATGGAGCCCCGCGCAATGAGCAAGATGCTGTTGACGGCGGCCGGGATCATGCTCGCGCTCGCGAGGGCCTCCTCGAGACGAGAAGTGGAAGCCTTCAACCTCCAGATCGACACCGGGAAATTCCGGCATCGCGGGAAAGGTCGCGGCGCGATTACCCATAACCATCTCGGCAAGACCTCCCCATGCAGAACCGAGACCGGCAAACGCGAGAGTGCGAGGCGCCGCCGGCAACTGTCGGCATACCAGTTGTCTTTCAAGCAACTTGCGCGGCTGCCGGGCTGGACACCATGAGCGACGAGGACTTCCGCGTGCTCGCCAACGCCATCCGCGCGCAGTTGCGCGCTTCGACCTCCGGCCCCGAGATCGCCCTGCATGTTGCGGCGCTCGTGCTGGCGAGTTTCGCGCTGGATCTGACCGACCACGACAAGGCACGCGCGGCCGACTTGCTCGATAGCTTCGGCCGCGACCTGGCCGACGACGTGCGAAATGCGAAGGTCACCGTGTTCGTGGGGCCTACGCTGCAATGATCCTGGATCCCCTCGTTGCGGCGCTCGTGGTGATCGCCCTCCTTTGCGAACTTCGCCTCCACGCGCTTCGGCGTCGGATTGCCGCGCTCGAGGAGCGCATCAAGGAACGAAACGAGGCCATCGGCCGCGTCCTCACCGACGCCACGGTGCGGCACCTGCGCGCGATCGACGGCAGCCCCGCCCCCGTTCGCTCCGGGAGAACGCATTGAGCGAACTCGCATTGTTCTCCTCCACCTTCGTTCTTGTTTTCGCGCTCGGCCTGCAGAGCCTCAACGTGAACGGCGGGCACTACCTCGCCGCCTTCCTCACCAGCTTCGTGATCGGCGGCATGAACATGGTGCTCTACAAGCTCGCCCCGAACGCGAGCGCCACCGAGATCATGGCCTACCTGGTAGGTGGGCCGCTGGGCATCGTCACGAGCATGGCGGCCCACCGGCGCTTCGCCAAGAGGAAGCGCTGATGGACGGCGTTACCCCTGGCTCGCTCGCGGCGCGGATCCTCGGTTACATGCGCACGAGCGGCGGCGAAATCAGCGTCGAGGAGTTGGCGGAAGGCCTGGAATGCGACGAGCACGAGATCCGCCAGGCCGTCGGCGCCCTCCGGAAAGCTTGCCTGCTCACCACGCGCCTGGACGAAAGAAAGCCGATCTACCGGCTTTCCGGGACCAAGCCGCAGACGATTCCCGGAAGCGCGCTTCAGGTAATTCTCGCCAGGTCCGCGAAGGCGGCAGAACCGCCGCCTCTTCCCCAGAAAACACCCGCCCCGCAGGAAACGGAGACACGCATGCCGAAGCCCCCCCAGCCGCGCAGGTCCACCCAGGACGAGATCATGGCCTTCTTCCGCGCCAACCCCGGGGGTCACAAGGCGAATGCGATTTGCGAGGCTATCGGCCGCTCGAAGAGGGCGGGGCAGCAGGCGCTCACGAAGCTCAGGCGAGCCGGCACGCTCGTGCGCAAGCCGCCAATGCTGTGGTTTCTCGCGGTCGATATCCCGGAGCCTGTCGAAGCCGAGCCGAAGCCCAAGCGTGCGCTGAAAGGCGCGCGAACCGGCGCCACGAACCTCGCGCACTTCGGCGCCATGGTGCAGCGGCCTGCGGCGTCCCGGAAGATCGCCTACGCCATCGATTCCCGCGGCACGGTGGCGATCGAGCACCTGCGCATGTCGCCGCTCGAGATCGCCGAGTTCGTGGACTTCCTCGAGAAGACGCAGCTCATCTGGAAAGCGGCACAGCCATGAGCGTCCACGCCGACCTCGACAAGTTGCGCGCGGCCCTACACGCCGGCGAGATCCGGGTGCGCGAGGCGATCGCGATCGAATTCCGGGCGATCTACGCGGACTTCGAGTTGACCCCCAGCTCGGTCCAAGTCGACGTCTTCGACGTCACGCGCGTGGGAGACGTCGAGCACGAGCACGTCGTCGGCTCGGTTCGATTCGGGGTGACGCTATGAGCCTTTCCCTCACCTGCGCCCGCGCCACGATCACCAAGCTGGTGCCGGACCGGCGGGCCGATGACGATGGCGCGAAGTACACCACGATCGCGCTGAAAATCGAGATCAAGACCTCCGCGGACATTCTCGCCGAATTTCATCCCGAGCTGCGCCACGCCTGGTTCAAGGGGCACGGCGGGGTGCGCTTCCCCTCGATGAAGGAGGTGGGCTGGGAGGGTAGGCGTCGCGGCGTCGATCTCGACATCCGGCCGGGCCCGGACCTCGCGCCGGCGGTGCGCCTCACCGAGGTCGCGCTGCGCGAGTTCAAGCTCAAGCCGTTTACCGAGGGCACCCAGGACCTGGTCATGCTGCGCTTCGTGGCCGACGTCGAAAACCCGAGCGTTCCGGTGGGCCGCATCCTCGAGTACCTGAAAGAGGCCGCCTGGATCGACCTCAAGGCCTCGGGCGAGCTGGATCTCCCGCCGCCAAGTGCCGGCACGACGATCTCCGGGCTCGATGCCGAGCGCGACACGAAGGTCACCATCACCGCCGGCGAGACGACCGTGGAGACGACGGTGGAGCGATTGCAGGCCACCACTGAGCGCATGCAGGTCGAGGCCATCCGGCGCCTGCAGCCTTCCCGCAAGGGTGCCCAGGCGAAGCTCAAGAGCTATCCGGACGAAGTGCTGCGCGCGGCGATCGAAGCCGAGAGCAAGGCTCCGGATACGCGCGCGCTAATGGTCGCGATGCTCGAGGCGGAGCTCGCGCGGCGCGCGACAACGTGACGCCCACCGCGCCCAACTGAAAATGTTCCGAGGAGATCTCATGCGCCATGAATGGAATCGACGCGACGATTCGATCCCTTCCCGGATCGCCGCCGGCATTGGCAATGCGTTCGCGGTTGCTCTACTTCTCACCACGGCCGTCGGTTACCTGGTCGTCGTGGCCGCGGTCATCAAGGCCGCTTGGCGTTATCTCACCACTGGAGGAATCTGATGGACTACAACATCCCGCTGGGCAGCAAGGTGCGCGACATCGTCACCGGCTTCGAGGGCGTCGCAACGGCGCGCGTGCAATACCTCAACGGCTGCGTCCAGTTCTGCATTCTTCCCGCGAGCATCGACGGCAAGATGCCCGAAGGCGCCTACGTCGATTACCAGCGCCTCGAGGTCATCAACCGCACCCAGGCGCAGGCCTCGGTAAGCGACGCCGGCGGGCCCATGCGCGACACTCCCGCGGCGAGCTATGAGGGATGAGACCATGAATGACACCGCCACCCCCCTGCCCGCTGCTGGCCAGGACGCCGCCGGCTACGCGCCGGTTTACAACTTCGGCTTCCAGGCGATCCCGATCGCATCGATCGATGCCTCGCCGACCAATCCGCGCAAGCACTTCGACAAGGCGAAGCTCGAGGAGCTGACCTCGAGCGTCAAGTCCCACGGCGTGCTGCAACCGATCCTTGCGCGGCCGCACCCGAAGAAGAAGGGCCGCTTCGAGATCGTCGCGGGCGAACGACGCTGGCGCGCCGCGAAAGCTGCGGGCCTCGAGGAGATCCCGACGAACCTGCAGGACCTCGATGACCTGCAGACGCTCGAGATCCAGGTGATCGAAAACCTGCAGCGAGATGACCTGCACCCGCTCGAGGAGGCCGAGGGCTACGATCGCCTGGTTCACCGGCACCAGTTCACCGTCGAGCAGCTCGCCGACAAGGTAGGCAAGTCGAAGGCCTACGTCTACTCGCGCCTGAAGCTCTGCGCGCTCGATCCCGCAGCCCGCAAGCCCTTCCTCGAAGGGAAGATCGATGCGAGCCTGGCGCTCCTGGTCGCGCGGATCCCGGTGAAGGAGCTGCAGCGCAAGGCGATGGCCGAGATCTCCGAAACCTGGGATCACGAGCCCATGTCATTCCGGCGTGCCGCCCACCACCTCCGCGAAAACTACATGCTGCGGCTGGACCAAGCAGGCTTCAAGACCGCGGACGCCGAGCTCGTGCCCAAGGCGGGGCCCTGCACCACTTGCCCGAAGCGCACCGGCAACGCACCGGACCTCTTCGGCGACGTCGGCAATGACAACGTGTGCACCGATCCAGCATGCTTTTCGGAGAAGCGCGCGGCCGCGGCGAAACGCCAGGCCGAAGAGGCGAAGGCCAAGGGCCTCACCGTCATCACCGGCAAGGAGGCGAAGGCAATGCTGCCCTACAACGGCGCCACGCCGAAGGGCTATGAGCGCCTCGACAAACACAGCCACGAACACAACAAGCTCTGGAAGACGCTCCTCGGCAAGGGGGCGGCCGACAAGATCACGCTCGTGGAGAACCCGCACGCCAAGGGCACATTCGTGGAAGTCGTTCGGCAGAAGGACGTCAATGCCATCCTCAAGGCGAAGGGGATCGCCAAGCCGAAGGATCAGACCAGGCAGCCCAAGGAATCGCCGGCGCTGAAGCGCGAGCGCGAAGAGCGCGAGATATCTCGCGAGGCGCATTTTCGCACTTACCTCGCGCTGCGCGAAAAGGTCGGCGTCGAAGGCATCACGAACGCGGACCTGCGAGCAATCGCCAACGAACAACTGGCCTATGGCGGCGATCCGGAAGAGCGGTTACTGGCGCTGTGGGGACCCGCCGACGAGGATCCGCCAACCGCGATCGCGCGAGCCGATGGCCCGCAGTTGATTCGGATCGTCTACGACCTGCTCCTCGGCGAGCTCGCCGAATCATGGACGGGACAGAAGGGAGACGAGATTCTCCTTTCGCTAGCCGCGGGGCGCGGCATCGACTTCGACAAGATCGAGAGGACGGTGAGGTCAGAGATCGATGCGAAGGCCTCGGCGCCGCTGAAGCGGGGAGGCAAGCACCAAGCGAAGGCGGCGCCATGAGCAACAAGGATTTCCGGAACGACTCTGAAACGCTTTCCCCGACCCCGAAAGGACACCATGGACACTCCTGAAAGAATGACCGCGAACGATCTTACCCCGCCGTTCGTCGCTGGCAGCACCTTCCAACTCTCTGACGGAGAGCACTATGCCGGCTTCGCGCGTGATCACGACACCGGGGCTTGGCATCACCTAGTGCTGCTACCCGCCGAATCGCCGGGCGTTACTTGGCAGGAAGCCATCGACTGGGCCAAGAGTGTCGGCGGCGAGTTGCCGACCCGGTTCGAGGCGGCGCTGCTCTACGCGAACGTCCGCGACAAGATCGACCCGGACTACTGGTACTGGACGGGCACGCCGCTCGCCGGCGACGAGCGCTACGCCTGGGGTCAGTACTTCAGCTACGGCTACCAGTACTACGACCACTAGGACCACACCAACAGGGCCCGCGCCGTCCGCAGAGTGCCGGTTTAGTCATTCATCCATTTGATCATTCGAGGGACCCCGATGAAAACCAAGACGAGGACTGCGGCCGCGATCCCCATGCCGCGCATCCACTCCACCTACGCCGGCGGCGAGGTGATGGGTGTGCTCGCAGGCCAGGACGGAAAACCGGATTACCTGCTCATCGACCTGGGGCTCGAGCCCGAGCAAGACGTTACCTGGAGCCAGGCGCTGGCCTGGGCGGCGAGCGTGGGCGGGGATCTCCCCTCCAGGCGCGAGCAGTCCGTGCTGTTCGGGAACCGGCGTGACGGGCAATACAAGAAGCGTTGGTATTGGTCCTGCGAGCCGGACGCCGGCGACGAGCGCTGCGCCTGGAGTCAGGACTTCGACTACGGCTACCAGAGCTGCAACCACAAGGGCCACACCGACAGGGCACGCGCCGTCCGCAGAGTGCCGTTTCAATGATTCGATCATTCAGTAATTGACTTCACCCGGCATGGCCATCCACACCGAACTTCCGATCTACAAGGTCGCCTACGACCTCCTTGGCGTCGTGGTGCAGCTCGTCAAGAACATGCCGCGCGAATTCAAGCAGTCCATCGGCGGCAAGATCCGAGACGAGTGCGTCGACATCGCCACGCTGGTCTTCCGGGCGAACGTAGCGGCGGACAAGGCCCCGCACCTGCTCGTGCTGGTCGAGCGGGTGCAGGTTGCCGAGTTGCTGCTGCGTCTGGCCCGCGATCTGCGGTTCATCTCGATTCCGCAGTATGCGAAGGCGATTGCCCTCACGGGCTCGATCGGGAAGCAGGCCAACGGATGGCGCAAGTCCGCATCTCGCCCGTTGCCCCAACGTCATGGCGCTGGAGCCTGAGCGATGATCAATCTGGTCGTGCCGCTGCCCCACGAGGGCACCGAAATGCGCGGGAAGGATACCGCCGGCAGCCGCCGGGATGGGTCAAGCGCAGTCGCTCCGATGATCGGCCGAGGCCTTCGCCGGGACGACGTGGATAGCACGGAAAAACGCCGAACGCCGGCGACGAGCGCTACGCCTGGAATCAGAACTTCAACAACGGCAACCAGAACTACAACCACAAGGACAACACCAACAGGGCACGCGCCGTCCGCAGATGGATCCGATGCAACAGCCCATGCCGGGCTTTCTTTCGAGGCCTTGGTCGAGGCCTACTTCGACTGTCGCCGCACCAAGCGCAACACCGCGAGCGCGCTCGCCTTCGAGGCCGATCTCGAGCGCAACCTCGTGGGCCTCTTCGACGAGCTCGCCGGCGGAGGCTACCGCCCCGGGCCGTCGATCTGCTTCGTGGTGACGCGGCCCAGGCCGCGCGAGGTGTGGGCGGCCCAGTTCCGCGATCGCATCGTGCACCACCTGCTCTACAACCGCATCGGGCCGCGCTTCGAGCGAGCCTTCATCGCGGACACCTGCGCCTGCATCAAGGGCCGGGGCACGCTTTACGCCGCACGCCGCCTCGAGGCGAAGGTGCGCTCCGTCACGGGCAACTGGGCCAGGCCGGCGTCCTACCTGAAGGCCGACATCGCCAATTTCTTCGTCGCAATCGACAAGCGCGTCCTGGCCGGCCAGCTCGAGGCGAGGATCCCGGAACCCTGGTGGCTCGATCTCACGATGCGGGTGCTTTTTCACGATCCCCGCCCGAATGTGATCCTGCGCGCAACTCCCGTCGAGATGGCGCTGGTACCAGCCCACAAGCGCCTTCTCGAGCAACTCCCGCACCGGGGGCTGCCGATCGGGAACCTGTCGAGCCAGTTTTTTGCGAACGTCTACCTTGACCGCCTGGACCAGTTTGCCAAGCACGTCCTGCATTGCCGGCACTACATCCGCTACGTCGACGACTTCGTCATCCTGCACGAGGACCGCGCCTGGCTCGCCGCCACGCACGGCGAGATCGAGACCTTCCTGCCCCATGAGCTCGGCGTCCACCTGAACCCGGCCAAGACGATCATCCAGCCCGTCGACCGCGGCGTTGACTTCGTGGGGCAGGTGGTTCTGCCCTGGCGGCGCTTCACGCGCCGGCGGACTTTTAGGGGCGCGTTGCGGCGCACGGCAACCGCGCCCGCCGATGGGCTTCCACAAACAGCCAACAGCTATTTCGGATTGCTTGGGCAGGCCACGGCGTGCCACCGCGATCGCGCGCGTTTGGCAAACATCTTGCGCAGACGAGGGCTGGCGGTCGATCGAGAACTCACGCGGAGCTTCGGTTTGTGTTCCTGACCGACGACGAACTGACCGAACTCACCGGCTACAAGTCGGCCGCGGGCTTCGCTCGCTGGCTCGACGCCCGAGGCTGGCGCTATGAGCGCAATCGGGCGGGGCGGGTCATCGTCTTGCGCTCCTACGCCGCGAGGATGATGGGCGACGGTGAGCCGAGACAGATGGAGCCGAGGTTCGGGGCGATAGGAGGGTGACGTGGACGAAACGACGAGGCTCGTGATCGCTACCGCAATGCGATCGATGTTTAGCAAAGGATGGGTCGACATTTGCGCCATCGACAAATGCCTGCAGCTCGCGAAGATCATCCCCATCGCGCCAGAATATAGGCAGCTCCACGCGCTGCACTGCATCCACTTTGAGGCCATGCCGCGAGAGCTGGCCGAGCGTATCCCGGAAATGCTGACACAAGTGTTTGACGGTCTGCCGATTGAGTCGATGATGGGCGCGGCCGCCCCAGCGCTCGAGGCCAACGGCAACTCGACAATCAAGAAGCTGCTCGGTCGAATCGGGGGGTAATATGCCGCGCATGGGCCGCCCCCGCCTCAATGACCGCCACCTGCCGATCCGTATGCGCCGGCGGGGCAAGCGCTACTACTACCGCGCGCGCGGCGGCCAGGAGACGCCCCTCGGACCCGATCTCGCCCAGGCCCGCGTGAAATGGGCTGAGCTCGAGAACCTGCCACTCTCGGCCGATTCGCGATTCGCGGCGATCGCCGACAAGTTCGAGCGCGACGTCATCCCGACCAAGGCGACACGCACGAGGAAGGACTACAAGCGCCACCTGGCCGTGCTGCGCATGGTCTTCGACGAGATGCCGATGGCCGCGATCGCGCCGCACCATGTTCGCCGCTACCTGAACCTGCGCATGAAGGCCTCGCTCGTTCAGTCCAACCGCGAGCGCGCTGTGCTGTCGCTGCTTTTCAACTGGGCCCGGGGCGAGGGGATCGTGAATATCCCGAATCCCTGCGTCGGCATCCACGGGAAAAAGGAAGCGGCGCGAGAGGTCTACGTTGACGACGCGGCCTATGCTGCCGTCTGGGCGGTCGCGGGAGCGCCGGTGCGCGATGCGATGGACCTGGCGAGGCTCACGGGCCAGCGGCCGGCGGACGTGCTTCGGATGGCCCGCACGGACGTGCGCGACGGGTGCCTTGAGGTGCGCCAGGCGAAGACCGGGAAGCGGCTGCGGATCGAGGTGACGGGCGAGCTCGCTGGTGTGATCTCGCGGATCCTCGCGCGCTCGACCGAGGCCGGCGCCGAGCGCAAGGTCTCGAGCGTCTACCTTGTCCAGGACGACAAGGGCCAACCGATTACCTACTGGCGTTTCGTCAAGATGTTCGCCGCAGCGCGCGCCGCGGCGGGCCAGGCGTGGCAGTTCCGGGACCTGCGCGCGAAGGCGGGGACCGAGAAGACCGACGAGTTGGGGCCGCGCGAGGCGCAGCGCCTGCTCGGGCACGCGAGCATGACCACGACCGAGACCTACATCCGCAACCGCCGCGGCGATCGCGTGAAGCCGCTGAAATAGGAGCCCACGGGATGAGCGAACTCTGGATGCGCGCGTTGTTCTCGGTGACTCTCACGATGCTGGCAGCCCTCAACGCAGGCCTCGGCGCCGCGCTACTCGACCCCTACCCGTTCGTGGCGGCGTTGAGCTTTTCTGCGGGGGCGATCGCGCTCGGAACGGCGCTCTGGCACGCCTACAAGATGATCTCTCTGTGGTGGGCGCCATGACCGTCACCGAACTGCGTGAGGCGCTGCAAAAGCTCGAGTCCGAGGGGCACGGAGACGTCCGCGTCTTGGATAGCTTCTGGCTCAAGCCCGCGGATCCCAGGATCGCGGTGGTCGAGGCCAGCTACAGCACCCCGGCTTTTCCGACGGGCTCCGTGGTCGTCATGCTGTAGAGTATGGGAAGCGTATGGGAAGATCGCCCGCTAAGTCGTTGATTCATCGACTCGGAAAACGCGCGCAAACGGATTAAGAGTCAGGCCGATCAGTGGCGCACGGTCAGGCACTTAGGTCCGTTTTCTTCCCATACGAAATCGCCAATTCCGGCGAGCCATGCCCCGAGGCGCGGGGCGTATGGGAAGGAAAAACAACATGACCCTCATCATCGCCCGCTGGATTTTCTCGATCGCCGCAGCGCTCGGCCCCGGTGTCAATCTCCCATGGCCAGCGATGTCGGCCACGCGCCTCGACGGAATCACCGAGCAGATCACGACCGAGGAAGTGCAGGACGCAGCCGGAAACTGGGTGAGCTCGCGCGAGATCCGCCACTTCTGCGCGCCGTCCTCCGGCGTCTACCAGGTAACGGCCCACGTTGGCCTGATGCCGTTGCCAGCAGGAGCGCCGGACGTGCACGGGCAGATCTGGCTGCGCGGCCCCGATGGCGGCGTGCTGCTCACCCGGATCTTCGCCGCGGCGGGGCATTGGAGCGTGCAGGGCGCCACCCACGTCCTCGTCGCCGAGGGGCCCTCGTGCTACCGGCTCGCCTACGATCTCACCGGGCCCGCGGTGGTGAATCCGGACACCCGCGCGACCTACCTCACGGTCCACAAGATCGGCCCGTAGGCGCTCGGCGGGCGCTACCGCGGCCTACCCTACCCGCCACCCCGAGATCGCGCAGCCTGCGTGTGCCACGCCAGCCGGCGGGGCGGAATCAGTGCAGGATGTCGGGCGCCTTGCCCGTTCGAGGCCGCGCCCGGCGGATCCTGACCGGGGGAGAAGTCCCGGCGGCCGCAGGCAGCGGCGGCGGTAGGTGGCGCCGCCGGACCCCGATCCGACGCCTCACTCGACTTCGCGCAGGGAGCCGTCGCGCTGGCGCTCGACCGGCTTGTAGCCCGCGAGGCGCACGTACTCTGCGCCCGTCACCGCCCGATTCTCCGGGACCGCGAGCCAGGTCTTGCCAGCCGGCGATGCGCAGAGCCAGCGCACGTCGTCCTCGAACTGTTGCGTCCGATTCGCGTAGCGCGGGGCCTCTCGGCGCGGGGCGCCAACGTATAGGCCCTCGATCCCACGGATGTAGTCCCACCGGCTGAAGGGATGACCGTGCGGCCCTGGCCATGCCTCGCGGGTGGCCGCGTCGATCAGGCTCGAGCACGCGGCGAACGCGGGCGGGGGCTTCGGGCGGCCGTCGGGCTCGCGGCCGAAGGGGGCCTCGAGCGCGAGGTTCGCCAGGCGCTCGGCCTCGTAGCCCTGCAACACCGTTCGCCATCCCTCGCCGGGCTTCAACTCCACACCGAAGAAGCGCACGGGCTCCTGCGGGGTAAGCGCGTCGGCCAGGGCGAGAAGGGTCTCGGCGGTGCGGATCAGGGAATCGCGGTCGAGGGTGGTCATGTTGGGGGTTCCTTTCGATCGTTGATGATCACCTGCTGGCAGGCGCGCAGCTGGTCTGCTACTTGGTTGGCGTCGTGGGCGAGGTTGAGAAGATCCGCAGCAATCGCTCGCGGAAGTTCGATTCCCTCGGAACCATCACCTCCGGCGGCGGCGGGGCCAGGCGGGCGGGCTTCACCTCCACCGGCACCGCAGGCGGAGGCAGGGATGCGGCAGGACGAGAGCGCCATCCCGAGCAGCAGCGACGTCACGGCGGCGTTGATCTTCGGCATCGCGGAATCCTTTCGCGTAGTTGGTGGCGAGCACTGTCATTTCGTCGACGCGGCGGGCTTCCTCGTCGCGGGCGGCGTCCTCGAGTTCCTTGATTTTCGCTGCGGCGGCGGCCTGCTGGGCGATCTCGCGGCTTTGCCATTTCGTCTTCTCGGCCGTGGCGCCATCGTCACGTTGCCACGAGCCGACTGCCCATAGGCTCGCAACCCACGCGAGCGCGATGCCGAGAATTACCCAGGGGTTCAGCACGACCGGAACTCCCCTGCGGTCAGGTAGCCATGCCATCCGCACGTTCGAGAGTCGTGCAAGATGCTCGGCGTGCAAGTCGGCGCTTCGCGGTCCCCATTCCAGGTCCAGCCACCACCCAGGCCGTGCCGCCGGCCCTGGAATTCCAATGAGCCGAGATCACCGCACCCGGGACAAACGAAGTTGAGCCCGTCCGGCGCCCGGTCGTGGTCTGGCGGGTTGTCTCCGCGGGCCCAGAACTTGAACGCACCGCGCTGCCCAGCATTCATCGCCGCCATGATGTTATCGACTCGAATCCCCTTCATGGCGCTATCGGAAGAAGGTGGCGTCGAGCACCGCGCCGAGCACCATCCCGAGCGCCACGCCCTTCAGGAAGTCGCGGGCACGCTCCGGGATCGCGGTCCACGCCGCGAGTGCCACGCGCTTCGTGCCTTCCCATGCCGCCGAGAGTCGTTCGTTCATGCGCGCCTCCTCATGGGTAAAAGAACCTGTTGCCGCTGCGTGGCGGCACGGACTGGAAGTGCACCCATCCCTTCGTAGCCGCTGGATGCTCGCACCATAGTTCGCAGGTCTCCAGCAGGTTCGGGTGATCGAACAGGAAGTCGTCCAGCCCATCCCTGTCCGCAAGGTCTATCGCCTGCCCCGTGATGTGCCGCGAGCGCACCGCGGCACCCGGCACCCCGGCGTTGTACGCCGCAGGCCGCCAGCCGGAATTGACCGCCGGATGCTTGGCACTCTCCAGATGCGGCTCCATCGCCACGACGAGATGGAGCAACTCGTTCACCCGTTGCAGGAGAATCTCCGCGTTCTGGAGCACTTCCTGCGACGGCTGCTCGATCTGGCTCATGCGCCCGATGTAGTCCTCCATCGCGACGAATTCTTGTTCCAGATTGATCATTGGTTCATTGCTCCCTCCGGACGCGCTGGCCGATGAAGACATCGCCCTCGCAGCGCCGGCGCTCGCGGCCGTCCCACTTCCCGATCGCGATGTCGATCTTCGTGCGCAAGACCTTGGAGATGACGCTGATCGCGATCACTCCGCAGCCGACGACGAAGATGAGATCACCGTGATAGGACTCCACGCTCGGCCACCACCATTCGGCAGCCGAGCCGAGCGCCCCGCCGAAGGTGATCGAGAATCCGAGCCGCTCGCACAGGTGCGCGTTGCGGCCCATGTTCTTGATATGCGCGAGACAGGCAAGCGCGACGAGTACGAGCGAGACGGTTGAAACGATGGCGTGCCAGTTCATAGCGGACCTCCCCCAGGAGGCGGTGCGGGCGGCGGAGGCGGCGGCGCTCCCCGGCCCCGTACCCAGTCCACAAAGCCGAAGGGATTTGCCGCGAAGGCTCGCGCCGCGTTGTGCATCCCCGGAATGAGATAGACCCCGCAGGCGCCCAGGAGTGCCGCGTATCCACTCTCCCCGATCTGCATCAGTTGCGCCGGAGGAGTGAGGTAGTGGAGAGCGAAGGGAGTCCCAAAGGCGGCGCTGCCCAGTCCGGTGAAAAGCGTCATCACCACCTTCCGCCAGCCCCATTCCTGGACCACCGAAAGCGTGATCGCCGCGCCCACCGATCCCATGATGACGTGCAGGAGTTTCACCGAGCCCCACATCGCGTCTTCGACGGGAACCGACTGACCGACTGCCGCGACGCCCGCGACCACTGCAGTCGCGAGCGAGACTCGGGCGCCGATGAGGGTCGCTGAGAAGTCGGCCATGTCAGAGCTCCGCCGTCGCGGTCCAGTTGAAGGTGAGGCGGTTGCCCACCGCGGTCGATGCGTTGCCGGCGACCACCGGCCAGAAGCCGCGCTCATTTGCGGAAGATGAAGTCGAGCCTGAGCAATCCGCGGAAGCGTCCAGGTCGCGGACCTGGGCATTCGCCGCGGAAGTGTTGTAGAGCGTGACGGTTCCGATCCCGCGCATGCGCACCGGGAAGGCGATGAAAGGGCCGTATTGCGCCACCGCGCCGGCCTTCGTCGCCGTGAACATCTCTTCGCACAACGCCACGCCGATATTCTGGGCCGGCGTCGTCGCCATCGCGAAGCTCTTCGCGAAGAATCGCTGGTTCCAGGCGAGTTGAGCGTCGAGATTAAGGCGATCGAAGAGCGTCGCCTCGCTGCCGAGTTCGAGTTGCGCGTCGGCAAGACTAAGCGTGAACGTGCCAAAGTTGGCTGATTCCAGTAGGCGTACGCCGACGTAGGCCGACGAGGTAGCCGCCGTCATCGCGGGGACCGAAACGGTGGCCTTGAACTGCGTCCATGTCGTTGTCACCGATGCCGCATTGTTCGCGGTGTCAATCGCCGGAGTAACGCCGAACGAGATCAAATCAAACACAAGAGCCTTCGTCCCGCTCGCCACCTTCGCCCAAAAGCTCACCGTCACCGTCTTACCGGACAGCCTCGAAGGCGCCTCTATGATGTGCTCGATGACCACATTTTCAGCTCCGGCCGCGCTCGTTCGATCAATCTTCAGGAACTTCGCCGGATTTCCGGGTACATCTGTCTGCCCGACGGTGAATGTCTCCTGTGTGATCGTGTTCGTTCCGGCGCTGCCCTGGAACTTCCACCCGTCGAGGGTGTATTGCGCCGAGGTGATGCCCGCGAAGGAAGCCCCGCGCTGCGCGATCTGGAAATCGCCGTTGCGGATGAAGTTCCGCAGCGCCGGGCCCTCGGCCAGGTCGATGAGGCGGCCGATCTGCTGAGGCCAGTCGACGGTGGTGGCAATGGTCGGTTTCGTGAACATGGCTCAGCTCTCCACAATGGCGATTTTCAGGCGATGAATGTTGACGTTCTCGAACGGGATCGGGTTCAGGACCTCGAGCGAGCCCATGACGGTGAAGTCGCGCAGCTTCCGGGGTGCCGCGGTCGTCGGGAAAAGGCAGATCACAATCTCGTTCGCCGGATCGCAGACATACATGAGGTCGTTCCACGCCGCGCGATCGGCCTCGGAGGTAAAGACGGTATCGAAGCTCAGGGCGCGCCGAGAATCACGCCGCAAGCGATGAAGGCTGCCGCCGATCGTGCGCCGGTGTTTCGAATAGGGGATCCATGCGGGTGACGCGCCATACCTCGCGTTATAGGGTGCGGCCACGGCATCGGCGAGCCAGATTCTGCGCGCCTCGAAGTACGGGGTATCGACCGCCCCCCCGTTCGTGATCGTGATTCGAAACGACCCCACTGCCACGGCCGCGAAGAACACGAGCATCGGGGCGAGTCGCGCAGTGTGGTCGGTCGGCTCGACCCCGTAGGGCTCGAGTCCATAGGCCGCCACCCCGAACGCCGAGCATGTGAACGCAAAGAAATCGAGCGTCCCGGAATCGAAGACGCCAGTCGTCCATCCTGAATCGCTGAAGAGCTCGAGGCGCCACCTTGAGCCGATCAACGAGGATGAGTCGCCAGGCCAGGCGCCCCACGCGGACACGCGCCGGACGTTCCCGTCCCAATTTCCCGTGATCACCTGCTGCTCCAGGTTCGGAGAGCGCCACACACGATCGCGGATGTTCGATTGCAGATTCGAGAGCGGGAGCGTGGCAACTGCCGAAGGCGTGACGGCAATGCTCGCCTCATCGAAGAAGTTGACCGGGAGTAGTCTCAGGCTCATCAGTGATAGCTCGCGGTAGTAACGTCTGGCGGTGCATGCCGAACCAGGTCCAGCCTCACCTCTCCGGCCGTCAGATCAACTTCGATCGCGATCACGCGCGCCTTGACGCCGGCATTCATGCCGAAACGCGGGTAGGTGATTTCCGCGACGTCGCCAAGCTCCACGTCGTACATGTCGAGCAGGCAGGCCACGGAGATGAACTGGCGCCAAGGCGCGAGGTCGGCCACGATTTCGTCGGCATAGTTTTCAAGCGGCAACACCACGTCCGTGCCATAGGCACCGCTTGACATCTCGGCCGCCGGGCGCGGCGCGCCTTCGACCATGGTCAGGTGATATGCCGGTTTGTTCGTTGCGTAAGCGGTGCCGCTGGGCGCGGTGGACCGCTGCACCCCCCCATAACGTAACGCCAGCCGGCGCTTCATTTCTTCGGACACGGACGCTGCCAGCCCGTCCGCCTGTATGGTGTGATTTATCCCGCTTTCCACGTTCGCGCGTGACGTGGTAGCCGCAGCGTTTTCCACCGTCATGCCTGGATTCAGCAGGTCGGCATCCGTCAGCGTGAAGTCTGCCGGCGCCGTGCTGATCCCCGAAACATCCATCAGACCGCATGTAATCTTGTCGCCGGCATCTTGCCCATACCAGCCGAACACCGAATCCAGGAGGGCGTCCAAGATGTCGAGCAGATTCGCCCGGTCCATTACGGAATAATTCGTATATCCGAGCGAGATTTTTGCATCCAGCGTGGTATCGGCAGCAGAGAAAGCGGCAGCGTCCACACCGGCGGCATCGAGGCCTCCGAAGGTGTCTACCAGGTATTTCGCGAAGGCGAACGGAGACGCGTTGAAAGTCGCGGCATTCAACACGTCCACCGTGATGGTTCCTGACGGCGTGCTGGAGAGCTGGATCCGCCCCGTATTCGCCAGGTCATCGAAGAAGCGCTGGCGCACCACGACCAGGACACCAGAACCCGAATCGCTCCATGCGGTCCCCGTGACATCCAGCGTCGCGCCGCCCTTCGTCGCCGAAAGCGTGAAGGTATCGGCGCTCGGCACCGTCTTCACCCAGTAGGCCCTGGCCGTCATGCCGGGAAACGGCGCCCAATACAAATACGTCCCGCCGGCGATCACCGGGTCGGCGAAAAAAATCACATCGTTGACTGCCAGCCCGTGCCCGGTTTTGGTGAAGGTATCGGTCCCGGCATCTACCGTGGTGTTCGCCGCGGTGGCACTCCATCCCCCGGATCGCAACGAGACGCCGCTATCTCGAACCGCGATGGCGATGCTCGCCGCGTCGTAGTTTGAGACCACCCCATAAGTGAGCGCCGCGGCATCGTGGATGATCGCGGAGACATTCGAATGCGAGCCCCAAAGCAGTGGCAGATAACTCGTGGAGAATGCGCCTGTCCCTCCGACAGGATTCCCCTGCACCGCGCGATTGAGTAGAAGTCGCTTGTCCCGCAACTTGACGATGATCTCGGCTTCCGTCGCCACCACCCTCTCGGCGACCGCCACGAAAGCGAGGCGGAAGTCGCTTCTCGCCCAACCGTCGCCACCCAAATAGAAGCGGGCCTCGTGGCCGTCGAGTGCCAGGCCGAGCAGAAAATCAAGCGCGCCGTCAATGTTGGTGAGCGCGAGATCGGCAATCGAGAGCGTCGCACGCCCACCGAGCGTCGCCTTGTCGATCTCTCTCCTGAATTTCGGCGCCCCCTCCATCACCGCCTGGTAGCGAACCGCAGGAGGGCTGTCCGTGGGCCGCGACACGAACTTCCGGTCGGAGAAGTACAACGTGCCTTCTGCAGGAGCGCCCCCGCTCTCATAGGCGAACTTCAATTCACAAAGCACCACGCGCGGCGCGGCTGTGCGCAACCATGCGGCGAATTGAAGTTCCGTAATGCCCATTTATCGCCGCTCGGTCGCCGCGCCGGCGTTCTCGATCGACTTGGCAATCTTTTCGGGCCCTGCAAATGTGCCATCGCGGATGTCGAGGAGGAGGTTCTTGACATCCCGGATGTCCGAGGCGATCCCCAGCGTGGCTTCGAGCTGCTGCTGGTCGATCTTCAGGCGATCGTCGATGCTCGAGACATCGCCCGTCACGCGGTTGAAGATATCGACGTAGGCGCCGCTCGAGGCGAAGATCTCGCGGGCGATCTGCAAGTAGAGCTGGGCACGATCTCCGAGCGAACCAGCCGCCGCGAGATCGCCGGCGCGAGCGAGATTCAGAGTCTCCTCGTATTGCGTCCGCGCCGCGCTCAGCCGCTGCATCGGATCCAGGACCGTGAGGTTCTGGTTCGTCAGCAGCCCGGAGAGGAAGCTGTTGAGTCCCACGCGCGCGCCCCGCACGTCCTCGAGCTGCTGCTGGCGGGAGGCCACCACGGATTCGATCTGCCGCTGGCGGATCTCCTCCTGGCGGGCCGCTTCCTGCAGCGCCCGCGTGGTCTCGTCGATCGCATCTCCCGCGTTGGCCGCGGCGTTGGCCACCTGCAGGAACGACGGTGCCACACCCATGAGCGTCGTCCAGAGTGTCCGGCCCTCCTCCGTGGAAAGATCGATCGATTCGACCAATTCCCGGAATGCGGTGATCGAACCCGGGACGGCGCTCCCGAGCGATGAGAAGGTGGCGTTGACCTTCTCCTGGGCGAGCGCCAGCTTCTCGGCCTCGGTGTAGAAGTTGTCGGTGAACCAGATCCAGGTGTTGGCGACGCGCTGGAAGGTGGCCGAAAGCTCCTCGCCGGCGGCCTGGAAGGCGCGCAGCGCCTCGACGTCGAGCCCCCGAATATCGAGCTCGGCGAGGCCGTTGATGATGTCGGCGAACTGCGCGATCGCGGCGACCAGGTCTTCGCTCTTGCCGGTGTAGCCGCGGATGAAGTCGGCGAACTTCGTGTCGATCTCGTCGAAGACCGCCGAGTATTTCTGCTGCAGGTACTCGAGCGTGAGCTGCGCGGCAGCCGTGTCGTCGCCGCGCCCGAAGGCGAACTCAGCGGGCTGGCCACCGATTCGCGTGGCGCCGGCGGCGTTGTAGGCCGCGAGGCGGTCCTGGATGGCCGACATCTGGCCAGGGGTGAGGCGAGCCGCGATCGACTGATCCAGGGGCCGCAGGGAGGCCATGAAAGCCTGGATCTGGCGATTGACCGCGTCATCGCCTTGAAGGTTCTGGAACCCCTCGCGGCCGAATACCCCTTCGGTCGTGTACACCGAAGCGCCAGCGCCGAACCCCAGGCGGCCCTTCCAGTTTTCGCCCTTGTCCCGGAAGGCATAGGCGAGCGCACCGATCGCAGCGGCGATCCAGCCCCAGACGGGAATGGCGGCAATCGCCGTTCCGATCGTGTTGCCCAGTCCCATGAGACCTGTCGCGCCCGCCGTGGTAGGGCCCGCGAGGCCGGCTGCAAGAGTCGAGCCCGCATAGCCCGCCGAAAGCGATGTCCAGGCGCCGCTCATGGCGCCGCCGATCGCCGTGCTTCCGAACCAGTTCGCCGCGGCTCCCGCGACGCTGTTGGCACCTACCTGGCCGGCAGCCGCGCTCAAGGCCGTGGAGCCCGTCGCGGAGGCGGCAAGCTGCAGGACCCAGCGCTTCACGAAGATCGCGATCAATTCCGCACCGAAGCGCTTGACCTCCTGGCGCAGGTAATCGATCGCTTTCCCCACGCCGTGCGTAAGCGCATCGGCGAAGCCGACCGCGCGATTCGAGAGCTCGTCCCAGAAGGAGAGCGACTCCTGCAGCGCCTGGCGTTTTTCGACGACGGCGCGTATCCGGGAGGCCATCTCTGCGTAGTCCGTCGAACCCTGGACGATGCCTCGGTGCTCGAGCTCGCGCAGGCGGATCGAGATCTCGCGTTCGGCGTTGGTCATGAAAAGGGCCTCGAGCTCGGCCTCCATGCCGGCGACCATCCCCAGCGCGCCGGCCTTCACCTTTTCGTAATCGTCGGCGGCCTTGACGTGCGCGTCCTGGACTTCCTTCAGGCGCTTGCCATACTCGGAATGCTGGAGGAGCGCTTGTTGAACGGCCTCTCGATACTCGTCGAGCGGCAGCTTGCCACTGTGATAGAGAAGGGTGAGCTTCTCGAACTGGGCAAAGTAGGCCGCGTCGATGCCCAGCGCCTTGCCGCGAATCTCGGCGAGCGTGCGCAGCGCGTCGGCCATGGCCTTCACCTTTCGGTCGTTCTCCTCTCCGCCGGTGGTGTAATTGAGCGATCCCTTCCCGGCACGCGACATCCGGTCGCGCGCATCGTCGAATTCCCCTGCCATGGCTCGCGCGATCGTGCGCTGGAGGCGAAGCTGCTCCTCGAGCGCATCACGCGTGGACCGGGTGTTTCGTTTGAGCAGCTCTTCCCACTTGTTGTTGGCGGCCTCGAGCGCGGCGTTCCGGCGGCCCATCGCCTCGCTCACATCGTGGCTCGTGAAGATGCCCATCGCGGCGCCGGCAAGCGTCGCGCCGGCCCGGATGTCTTCGGCCACCACCCTGACGGAGGCACCGACAGCACCCAGCGTCGCGGCGAGCGTCTTGAAGTAGTCGATCACGTCGGCGACGTAAAGCGCGGACTCTTCGGCCCAGCTCCGAATGGACCCATCCTCCGCGAGCGTGCGCACCTTGTCGTGGAAGCTGCCCGTCTCGTCTTTCGCTTTGAGCATCAAGTCCGCGACCGCCTGCAGCACCGGCAAGAGGCTGAGCGAGATCTGCTGCGCAAGCTGCTGCTTCGCGAGGCTGAGCTTGTTGAGGGTCTTTTCGTAGATTTCCGCCTGCGCGGCCTGCTCGGCGGTCACCTTGGCCGCGAGTCCGCCGTATTCGATGAGATCCTTCAGGTAGGGCAAAAGCTGCGCGCCGCTCTTGCCAAAGAGATCCTGGACGATCGCCGCCTTGCCAGCTCCATCGGCATACCTCGCGAGCGACTTGGCGACGTCGTTCATGACCTCGTCGGTCGCCCGGAAGTTGCCAGCCGAATCCTTCGCTTTCACACCCAGGGCTTCGAGCGCGCGGCCGGCGCCCTTGGTTTCATCGTCCGCGCCGGCCATGCCCTTGGCGAGCTTGGTGAGCGAAGTCTCTAGCAGCTCCACGCTCGTGCCGCCGATCTTCGCAACCTGCACGAAGCTCGAAAGGCGCTCCACCGTGCCGCCGGTTTTCTCGGCCATGTCGTCGAGCGCGGCCGCGGCCTTGATGGTGCTGTCGTACATCGCATCGAACGAGCGGCCCAGGTTCGCGATGAGCTGCTGTCCCGCGCCGGCGGCAAAGCCGATGAGAGCCGCATCGGCAGCCTTGATGGACGCCTCAATCTTCCTCGAGGACTTGTCGGCGAGATATTCCGCCTTGCCCATCGCGGATTCGAAATTCGCGATGTTGCCCTCGAGGTAGACGACCAGGCGACTGAGAAAGCTCATGGCGCTTTACCTGTTGGGGAAGATGCGGTCGAAGGCGGCAACTTGCGCGTCCGGGTCGAGCTCGAGGGGCTCGTTCGCGGGAGCGTGATGCCAAGGAAAGAAGTCGAGCGGTTGGGGAACTTGCGCACCCCTTTCGCGATGTGGCGCGAGCGCCGCGTTGATGAGCATCCCGGCCCGGAAGTCCGCCGCGATCCCACCGATAGGCTCGAGGGTCTCGAACGCCTGCCACTCGACGAGTTGCGCACTCGTGAGCTGGAGCGCCAACATGTCCGGGTTCGGGATGCCGAGCGCCAGGCTCAGCCGGAAGAGGAACCGGCGCTCGGGGCGGTTCCGGAGGGCTTTGCCGCGTTCTGTATCGCCTTGGGCTCGAGCTTGTTGAGCTTGAGGGATGCCTCGGCGATGCGGTCGATCACGCTGCCGTTCTTCGCCATGAGCAAGCCGAGCTCGCCGAGCGCGAACATCGGGTCGCCATTGTCGTCGACGAGCGTGTAGGCGAGCAGGCGGTCGCGGAAGGCCTTCGCCTGTGCGACCTGTCCGGCGTCCTTGAATTCGGCGAACGCATTGCCGCATTCATCGCGCTGCCCCGCGGTGAGCTCGCGGATCGTGATGGTGGCGCCCTCTCCCCATTCGGGCACCGGGATCTCTTCGGTCTTCAGGTCCTGCGCGGCGAGGATGGCCGCTCTGCTGAGCTTCATGATGTCGTTGTCCTCTTCGGCCTTGCGAAAGGAGCGCCCGGGCGGCGGCCGGTGCCGCCCGGGCACCCGTGTATCAACCGCGCGTGACGGCGCCCGTGATGCGGCAGGTGACGCTGCCCTTCACGACCTGGTTGACGCCGCCCTGCTCGCTGAACTGCTTGCAGTACGCCTGGAAGCTGCGGGTCTTGCCGTTCTTGAAGGTGATCACGAACGGGCTCGCCGGGCCCGCGGCGGCGAGCGAACCGCGCAGGGCCTGCTGGCCGTCGTCGGTATCGCTCACCTGTACGCCGAGCGTGAGTTGGCCGTTGTCCTGCAGGCCTGCCCGGTACTCCATGGCGAGCGAGTCGAGATCCGTGACATCGATGTCAGAGGCCTGGCCGTCGAACCCGGACCAGGTTTCCCAGTTGCCCAGACGGGCCGCCGACGGCGTGGCCGAACCGCCGGAGGTGTAGGTCGTGTAGTTGGTCGAGTCAACGCCGCGCAGCTCGAACGTGTTGGCGGTGAGCGAGATCACGACACCGACCTTTCCGTTGATCTCCGTCATGCCGGCGACAGCGGAAATCTTCACGACCGTGCCGTCGGCCAATCCATGGGCCGCGGAGGTGATGACGGCGGGGTTCGCCTTCGAGATGGCGGTGATGGTCTTGGCGCCGGCGGCCGTGCCGATCGTGAGGATGGCGCCCTGCGCGGAATAGCTGTTGGCGGCGGACATGGTTCAGTCTCCTTTGGAGGTGGAAATGGGATCTCAGCCGCGGGTGACCGAGCCGGAGATGCGGCAGGTGACGCTGCCCTTGACGACCTGGTTGACGCCGCCCTGCTCGCTGAACTGCTTGCAGTAGGCGCGGAAGCTGCGGGTCTTGCCGTTCTTGAAGGTGATGACGAAGGCGCTCGTGGGCCCCGCCGCCGCGAGGGAGCCTCGAAGCGCCTGCTGGCCGAGATCGGTGTCATTGACCTGCACGCCGAGCGTGAGCTGGCCGTTGTCGGCGAGGCCGGCACGGTACTCCATCGCGAGCGAATCGAGGTCCGTCACGTCGATGTCGGAGGCCTGGCCGTCGAACCCGGACCAGGTCTCCCAGTTGCCGAGCTGGCATTGCGTCGGCGCGACGTTGCCGCCGGTCGTGAAGGCGCTGTAACCGGCAGCGGCGATGCCGCGGGCCTCGAAGGTGGTCGCCGTGAGCACCACCACGACCGCGACCTGGTTGCGGATCTGCGTCATGCCTCCCACGGCGTTGTCGAACTGCACGACGTCTCCGTCGCTGTAGCCATGGGACGTGCTGGTCGTAACTACCGGGGGGCTCGCCTGCGTGATCGCGGAGAGGGCCTTGGAGGTGCCCGCGGCGCCAACCTTGAGAGTGGCGCCCTGGGCGGAATAGCTGTTGGCGGCGGACATGGCGGTTTCCTTTCGTCAGAAATGCGAAGCCCCGCACGAGGCGGGGCTTCTTCGGGGGGTGGGTGAGACGCTTCTATTCGTGGTGAACCGAAAAATCTGCGCTGGCCTTGTGATGCTTCGTGACCGGGTCGTAATCGTCCGGATTCTCGCCGAGACGCACGCAGCCGTGGACGTTGGCGGCCGCCGGCGTGGCAGTTGCGCCACCCGTAGCCCAGGTATCGAATTTCGCGTTCACGAGTTCGAGCAGGTCTTCCGCGGCCTTCGGCGTCTCATCCCAGCAGTCGGCCTGGATACGCGTGAGCTTCATGCCGTCGGCGCCGTCCAGGTTGTTGACCGGATCTCCGAAGATCCGCGTGCAGACGATGTATGGCGCCGGCTCATCCTGGGGCGCGAGATCCCAATGCACTTTCGCGCCCATGCCGGCGATCGTGCGCAGCAGGGCAACGATGTCGGCCTTGATCACTTGCGGCTCCCCCATTTGTCGATGCGGACCTTGAGGCGCGCGGCGATCGCCGCGACCGCGGCCTCCTTCTTCCTCTCGAATGCAGGGCGAAGAAAAGGCCTTGCACTCATGAACCGGGTCCCGAATTCGATGAATCGCCAGTACCAGGCATCGCGCGAATAGTCCTTCTCGATGGCGCCCGTCTGCTTGTTCTTCTTGCGCTTCGGTCCGGTGCGCACACCCACGAAGAACACTTGCGTGAGCCGGGACGACAGCTCGCGGACCTGCTTCAGATAGACCGCCTCACGCAACCTCCCCGTCAATATGGGCACTTTCAGCCTCGCCTCATCACGGATGGTCGCGGCACCCGCTCTCATTCCCGCGCGCAGGGCATTTTTGGACAGGTCCTCGGGCATCTCGCGAAGCGCTTTCGCCAGATCCGAGAGCCCCTCGATGCGGGATTGGGCCACCGCTCAACCCTTGCTCGCGCCCTGAAGGCAGAGCAGCTCGAGCCAGATGTGCCTCTCCTCGAGGTCCACCACGCCGACGATGTCGTAAAGCCTGCCGCCGAAATTGACCCGCATCTTCGCACCCACGGCGATCCCTGCCGGAAAGCGAATGCGAATGCGCGTGTCATGCACCACCTGCGGTTGCTGCGCAGCGAGGAGCTCCCGCCCGGATACCGGCCGCACCCATGCCCAACAGGTCAACACATCGGACCAAGTGGTGCTCTCGGTTCCGTGGTCGTCCTGGGTGGTCACCTGCGACTGCAGCGTGACCCGCTTGTTGAGCTTGCCGATCACCTACAGCCTCGGCACCGTGTAGCGGTCGAGCAGCCGGTCGACGAATGGAAGGCTGCGGATCTCCTGGCCAGCGACGAATGCCTCGCGGTTCGCGTAGGCGGCGGCAAGGTTCAGGTGCATCCAATCCTTTATTGCATCCGGGACCTTGCCCGCGTCCGTGGCGTGGTATCCGGCGACCCACTCCACCTCGACCACGTTCACGTCCCTCCGCGTGGTGGGCCATGACGTCCCGTAGGCCTGAACGACCCATGCGGGCTCGCTCGCGCTGTCCACGGTATAGCTCGCCGGCGAGAGCGTCTGCGGAGCGCCGTTTTCGTCAACGTACTTGACCGAGTTCACGGAAAGGATCGGCACTCGCGTGAGCTCGATCGCATCCGGAAAGGCATCGAGCGTGAGCCTCCACGTCTGCCCCAGGAATGCGCGCCCCGACTTCTGCTCTCCCCATTCGCGCACCGCCGAGATGAGCCGCGTGATAAGCGAATCGTCGGCAGTGTCACCAGCCTCGACCTTCAGCCAGAGCTTGGCTTCGGCCAGCGTGACAGGCTCGGCCGTTGGCGATGTGATGAGCTGCAGTCCCATGAATCCCCCTAGTTCCTTCGTCGCCCGCTCTGTGTGGCGCTCGGACGCCGCGTCGCTTCTGCCGCCGGACGGCGACCTTGCGGGACATGCAGCGTCGGCCCTTTGCCCGCTGGCGCAAGGACCGGAGTGATTACCGTGAACGCGACGTCGAATCCCGTGAGGCTATAGATCCCCGCGCCCGCGGCGAGGATTCGGCCCGCCGCCGAGTAGACCAGTGTTACGTCCTGGCCGATGAGCGAATAGCTGCCCTGCGGGGCCGCCAGGCTTCGCGCGGCGCGTAGCGTTGCCGCCTGCCCGGTGAGAGCGTAGCTGCCCTGAACCGCGACCAGCGTGTCGTCCCTACGTAGCCCTACGACT
>JADJXS010000003.1 GCA_016710275.1 Phycisphaerales bacterium | reverse complement strand
GCACCGGCACCTCTTCTATCCGCGGGACGTCGCGCGGATGCTCCGCACGCTCGGCTTCGCTGACGTGATCCACGGCGAGCGCGACCTCGCGTGGAGCTTCGCTGTGGTGGGGTTCAATCCGTGACGATCCGCGACTACAAGGTAGAGGCGCTGCGCGAGCGAATCGTCGCGCTCTATGGACCGAAGATACTGCGCAGGAGCGCGATCAACATCCGCGGAGGGGCTGGCGCGTTCGCGTGGGCGATGGCCGGACACGGCTACCGGACGGCGGTCGAGATCGGCACCTATCGCGGGATCTCGGCGGCCGCCATGAGCCTTTACTGCGAGCGCGTGGTGACGATCGACCTCGCGCAAGGGAAGCTCGAGCGCAACGGCGAGGCGTGGGACCGCGAGGCCTTCTGGCGCTCGCTCGGGATCAACAACGTCGAGATGCGCGCGGTGCGCGACGACGCCGAGAAGGCGGCGACCCTCCGCGGGCTCGCTTTCGACTTCGCCTTCGTAGACGGCGCCCACGACCGGACCGTCGCGAACGACTTCGCTATGGTGGGACGCTGCGGGAACGTCCTCTTCCACGACGCCGACGACACGCCCGGCGACAATAACTGCGTCTTCGAGTTTCTCTCGACGCTCCCGAGGGATCACCTTCAATTTCATGACATTTTCGCGCTATGGACCGCCTGATCAAACGCTTCGACTTCATCAAGGACGGCGACCTCGCGATCTGCGACGCGCGCGGGGTGGCGTATCAGCGCGACATGGGCCGGGAACGGGTCGAATACGGCGAGGACTACCTCGCGAAGGTCCAGGCCTACGAGGGGAGCCAGATCGCCGAGCGCGTAAATGCGGGGCGCTGCGAGCTCATGCGTCGGCACCTGCCGGTCGGCGCACGCGTGCTCGACTACGGGGCCGGGAGCGGCGCTTTCATGCGCGCGGCCGCGCGCGCCGGCTACGAGATGTCCGGCTTCGACGTGATCCCGCAGACCGCGCAGTGGCTCCGCGAGTCGGGCGCCTTCGCCGAGGACCCCGGCGGCTTCGAGGCGCTCACCCTATGGGACACGATCGAGCATATCGAGGACCCGGAGAACGTCCTGAAGAGCGTCCCGAAGGGGGCGCGGGTATTCGTTTCCGTCCCCGTCTTCGATCTCCTGCGCGCGGTGCGCGGCTCGAAGCACTACCGGCCCGGCGAGCACCTCTACTACTGGACCGAGCGCGGACTCGTCGACTGGATGGCCGCCTGGGGCTTCCGGCTCCTGGAGTCGAGTTCGCATGAGGTGGAGGCCGGTCGCGAGGGTATTGGCGCCTTCGCGTTCGTGCGCGATCTGCCGGATTTCCACGACCATATCGGCCTTTACCAACGCATGCACGCGGAGCGCTTCTACGGGAGCAGCGCGACCGAGTTGCACCTCGCGGACGCCGCGCGAGTGGTCGCGGCCGTTGCGCCGCGGACGATCCTCGACTATGGCTGCGGGCGCTCCGACCTTGCGGCCCACTTCTGGCGCGACGGCCGGCGCACGCTTGCCAAGTTCGACCCGGCGATCCCGGAGTTCAAGACGATGCCGGAGGGGTGCTTCGACCTCGTCTTCTGCTGCGACGTTCTCGAACATATCCCGCTCGCCTCCGTAGACCGCGTCCTCGGCGAGGTGAAGGCGAAGGGCGACCGTGTTTTCTTCACGATCTCCACGAAGCTCGCGCGGGCAAGGCTCCCGGACGGGCGAAACGCGCACGTGACGCTCCTCTCGCGTTCGGAATGGAAGCGCTGGGTCGCCGAGGTCTTCGGCGCGGTGACGGAGTTGCCGTCGAAGTGGGAGCACGAGCTGCTGCTCTTCGCGAGCCCGACGGGGCGGGAAGTAAGCCCATGAACGTACGCCATCCCGCGAGTCGCTTAAAAAAGCCACCCCCCCGCTCCTAGAGTTTCCCCACCCGCAAATGGCGGGCGCCGAGGGGATCGAGCGATGGCCGCGTTCAACAAGTATCAGGACTTTGTCGAGCAACTCGGCAAGGGCGTGCACCAGCTTCACGCCGCCGGGCACACGCTCAAGACGATGCTTTCCAACACCGCGCCGAACGCCTCGACGCATACAGTCCGGGCGGATTCGACCGAGATCGCCGGCGGCAACGGATACACGAGCGGCGGCGAGGACGCGCAGAACGATTTGTCGGAGTCCGCCGGCACCGCCTCCTGCACCGGGGTGGACATCGTATGGACCGCCTCGGGCGGCGCGATCGCGACGTTCCGATACCCGATCCTCTACAACGACACGCCGACCTCGCCTGTCGACCCGCTGATCGGCTGGTGGGACTACGGCTCGTCGATCGCGCCCGCGGCCGGCGAAACCTTCACGGTGGACTTCGGCTCTTCGATGTTCACGATCGCCTAGCGGGGGACTCATGGAACGCGCAGATATCAAGAAGGAACTTCAAGCGAAGCTCTCCGAACTCGACGCGATTCGATCGAAGAAACTCGCGAAGGTCTCGCCGCTCGAAGCGGAAGCCGACCGACTCTACCGAGAGGTCGAAAAGGCGCAGGCCGCATACGCTGCGGTGCGCGAGAAGGCGGTCGCCGCCGAAAAGGCCGAGGGGATCGAAGAGATCCAGCGCGAGCGCGCGCGGCTCGGGCGGGCGATCCAGGCGCTCGCCTGATGCGCGACTTCCGGCAAGCGGTCGCGGAAGTCGGCCACCTTATCAAGCGGGCTCCACCGGCAGCGCCTTCCGGCGAGCTTTCGGAGATCGAGCGCAAGTGTCTCCGGGAAATGCAGGCGTTTCGCGGCATCACGGCCGACGTCGCCCCGAAGATTTGCGAGGGCCTGGTCGCGCGCGGCTTCGCGGAGCGCTGGGATGGCGCCGCCTTCCGCGGCTACCGGATCACGGCAATGGGCGAGTACGCGCTCAAGGTGCCGGGCACGGAGCCGGCGGGGATGCCGGATCACTTCGCTTTCCTGCGCCAACGCGCGGACGTCGCCGCCTGCTGCGGCAATCCCGACAACCTTTTTGTAGTGAATGAGCGTCATGACCTTCAACGCGCCGTGTGCAAGAAGTGCAACAGAGTGCATCGGCGGCTTATCGCTTCACCGTCCTGACGTTCGCTTTCGTTCGCGTTGCCGACTTGAGTCTAACGGCGCGTGATTCGAGTTTCTTTGGGAGGGTGAAATGAAATACGCATTCCGGGTTTTGTTCTCCGCGGCGCTGGCGCTCGCCATCCTCGCCGCACCGTCTGCCTTTGCCGCGCCGTTCGTCGAGGCCAACGTCGATCCTGCCGTGACGAGTTGCGGCGTGTTTCTCGATGTGCTGCCGAAGAAAGTCATTCCCGTCACCGCCCCTGTTCCGCCTGCGACGCAGTTCAAGTGCCGCGAGGATGTGGGATCGGTCGCGCCCGGATCACACACGATCTCGATGACGGGGATTCTGACCAACCCCGCATGGGGCACGCTCGAGAGCGATCCGTCAGCCCCTTTCGGTTTCGTAAGGCCCGCCGCGCCTTCAGTACCGTCGAATCTGCAAATCGTGCCGTGATCGATGCTAACAAGATGGCTCCTAGCGATCTGTCTTTGCGTTGCGATGACGGCACAAGCCTTCCCGCAGGCACGGGCGGGCGCGTGGCCGGGGGCGACGCAGTGTGTGGCGTGGCTGGACGGGGGAATCCGTGAGGTACTCCCTGTCTCGCCCGTCGATCCGCAGTACGCGGATGAGGCGTCTTATGCGGGCATTTGCCGCTATGACCTTACCGGGATCGCGGCCGGCCCGCACTCGATTGAGTGGGCGCTCATTTATTCCGATGGGACAGAAACAGCGAGGCAGGTGCCGCTGGCATTCGTCAAGCCAGCACCGCCCACGAATCTCGCGTTCATCGGAGTGGATGGTGGTACAGGGGTTCCGACAATGGCAATAGCCGTTGCATCAAGGGCGGCTGCAACGCCGTTTATTACAACAGCCCCATCCCTTTCGTTCAATAACGCGAATGCGAGTCCGCTAGTCGTTGTGATTGTGTGGCAAAGCGCAACGACGATTTCGTCAGTAACCTTTAACGGCGATGCTTTAACGGCAATCATATCTGAAACGTCAGATACGGCCCCTGGGCTGCTAGGGAATGTCGCGGTATACGGAATAAAGGTTCCTGACGTCGCAACGGGTAACGTCGTTGTGACATTCTCCGGGTCTACGGAGGGATCGTTTTATGTCGTAAGCACATCTGACGGAGACACAACGACCGGATGGAGAACAGGCTATTCACGGCAAGACGGCGACGGAACCGGGCCAGGATTGACAGTTGTCGATTCTCAAAACGGCGATCTAGTTATACACGGCGCGAACGTATACGCCAGCACGATTACCT
Source organism: Phycisphaerales bacterium (assembly GCA_016710275.1). GTDB lineage: Bacteria > Planctomycetota > Phycisphaerae > UBA1845 > Fen-1342 > H1-PLA3. The sequence goes on along the minus strand of JADJXS010000003.1, from coordinate 19,763 downwards.
TTGATGCCGGGGAAACTACTACCTCGACGACAAATAATAATATCGTCGGCAGCGGATTCTCCGGGGGGTTAAGCACCAAAGCCGCGACAGGAGCAAGCACGACCGTGGGGTGTACGGATGTGTCTGTATATGGCGAGGTAGCGGTGTCGTTAATTCCGGCGTCTGGCGGTGGCGCCGTCGCCTCGCTTCCCCCGCGCCAAAACCAACGCTCCCGCCTCGCACGGCTGATGCACTACTAGGAGATCACGATGGGCAAAATCTACACGGTGCAATTCAACGGGGTCGCGGCGACTGTGCAGCAAGACCTTTTCGAAATCGTCGCGCACGCCGCCCGCGTGGCCGTGCTCCTGGGATTCGGAATCTCGCAATCAACGGAAGTCGGTGACGCCGCCGAGGAAGGACTTTCGATCCTGCTGAAATCGGGGCAGACAACGAGCGGTTCCGGCGGCTCCACGCCGACCCCGGTCGCGACCGATCCCTCGAACACGATCGCTGCCGGGTTTACCTGCGAGGCGAACAACACCACGAAGGCGAGCACGGGGACGATCGTCACGCATTACGCCTTCAACTGGAACGTGCGCGCGCCGCTCGATATCATCCTCCCCGAAGAGCACCAGATCGCGATTCCGGCATCGCGCAGGCTCACGCTCGAACTGGCGACCACGCCGGCGGATTCGATCACGCTCTCCGGCTACGCGGTCCTCAAAGAGATCGGCTGACCATTCATGGCCCGGCTCTTCAAGCGGGCGCCGTGGCCGCTACAGCCTCCGCAGGCTCGGCGGAGGTTCATTCCGTCTGCGACGCTCGCCGCCTACTCGATAACCGCGGAATCTGGATCTTTCGCGGCAACGGGTACGGCCGCCTCCGCGCTCTTCGGTCGGAAGGCCTCCGCAGATAGCGGCGTCTACTCGTTCACGGGCACCGCCGCCGGCCTGAATCTCGGCACGAAGGTGACGGCCGACGCCGGGGCTTTCGCGCTCACCGGAACGGCGGCGGCACTCCTCGCCGCGAGAATCGCGTCCGCAGAGTCGGGCTCGTTCGCCATCACCGGGACCGCCGCGGTCCTATCGTTCGGGAACATCATCACCGCGGGGGCGGGTAGCTTCGCCGTTACGGGAACCGATGCCGCTCTCGAACTCGGGCGCGTGCTCGTAGCTGGGTCGGGTTCGTTCGCGATGACCGGGCAGACGGCGACACTCATTTACTCCGGCACCGATCGCGTCATGGCCGCCGACGCGGGAGCCTTCACCGTCACGGGCGTCGACGCAGCGCTCGGGATCAACCGCCTTGCGATTGCCGCTGCAGGCTCGTTCGCAATCTCCGGAACGGCGGCCAGCCTTGAGCGTGGCTACCTGGTCGGAGCCTCTGCCGGTGCCTTCGCGATCACGGGCACCGCGGCGGTCCTCGCGGCGGCTCGCAAGGTTTCCGCGGCTTCCGGCGCATTTGCGATCACGGGAACGGCCGCGGATCTCACGTTCTCGGCAGCGCAACCGCCGAGCGTGCGCGTCTATACCATCCGGGCCGAAAACCGAACCTACCTGGTTCGCCCGGAGGTTCGAGAAAGGGGAATCGAATGACGACCGACACCTATTCCGAAATCGGGCGATATCGCCCCTCGATCTCGAAGGACCCGAACGGGATCCTCGACTACACCTTCAACTGGACGGACTGGCTCGCCACGAACTCAGATTCAATCTCCTCGTACACCGTGACGGTCGACGGCGTGACCCTCGTCACCGATTCGCGGATCGGCGCCTACGTGACCGCCTGGGTCTCCGGTGGCGATCCCGCGGTGCAGCGCCGGGCTTCGATCACCTGCCGGATCGTGACCGCCGCGGGCCGGACCGAGGACCGCACCATCTACCTCATCGTGGAATCGCGATGAACGCCGGCCGCCTGAATCGCTCCATCTCGATCGAGCGGAGGGTGGTCGAACAGGAGGCCGCCTACGGCACCCAGTCGGTCGGCTGGTCGCGCCTCTGCGCCTGCCGCGCCGAGGTCCTGGACCTCATTCCCAGCCGCTCGGAGGCCGTGCGCCAAGGCCTAGAGCAGGCCCGCAACCTCACCCGCATCCGCATCCGTCACCGCGGCGATATCGACTCGACCATGCGCGTCATCGTGCACGGCGGCGGGCAGGACGTGATCTACCAGATCGTCGGGGGCCCGGCGGAGATCGGCGGGCGCCGGCGAATGCTCGAGCTCGTCTGCGAGCGCTACTCGACCGCCGGGGGCGCGTGATGGCCGACGAGACCTACGTCAGGGGCTTGTTCGACCTGCAAAAGTTCCTCGACCAGTTGCCCGCGAAGGTCGAGAAAAACATCCTTCGCGGAGCGCTTCGAGCCGGGGCAAAGGTCGTTCGCGACTACGCCAAGGCGACCGCCCCGCGCGATACCGGCTTCCTCGCCCAAAGCATCAAGTCGGGATCGCGGGCGAAGGGCGGGACGGTCACCGGCTACGCGAAGACCGACGCCTTCTATGCGCACCTCGTGGAATATGGCACCCGCTCGCACTGGATCCGGGTCGACGACGAGGCAAGGCCCGGCAGGGTAACGCGCCGCGGCTATCGCACCTACTCGACCCGGACTCTGAATCGCATGGAGGCGCGCGGCTCGCTCGTGATCGGCGGGAACTTCGTCGGGCAAAGCGTGGTTCACCCCGGCGCTCCCGCGAAGCCCTTCCTTCGGCCGGCGCTCGACAATCAGGCGGGCGCCGCGGTCGTAGCGGCCGGGAACTACATCAAGGCGCGGCTCGAGAAGAAGCACGGCATCGATACCTCGGACGTCGTCCTGGAGATCGAAGAATGAGCGCGACCAAGGCGGTGATTTACCTCCTGCACAACAACGCGACCCTGATCGCCCAGGTTCCCGCCGCCCGCATCATGGCCGGAACGCTCCCGCAGACGCTCGCCCTGCCCGCGATCCACGTGCGCCAGATCTCCGGCACCGAGCGCCTGCCCGTGAGCATGGCAGAGGCGAAGCGCTTCCGGACGGAGCGGGTCCAGGTGACCGTGCTCGCCGGCACCTACCCGGCGCTAAAGCTGATCCTCGAACTCGTGCGCAACGCCTGCTCCGGCGCCTCGGGCTCCGCGAGCGGGGTCGTGGTCGATTCCGTCCTCCCGGACGGGGTCGGACCGGACCTATCCGACGAGGCGGCGCAGATCTTCGAGCAGTCCCGCGACTTCATGGTGAACTGGGTTTCCACGCCATAGCCGCAGTCGCTTAAAAATAGCCCGGGTCGCGGGCTACTTTCCTCTCGCGCAATCGCTCGCCATTCGGCGGGGCGACCTGATCGGGAAAGGAATCGAAAATGACGGTTCGGACCAACGTGCAATCGCTGAAGGGCGCAGCGCTCGCGCTCTCCGCCACCCGCCCGGCGACCTTCGACGCGGCCGGCTACTCGGATACCGACATCGCCTGGAGCACCATCGGCGAGGTCGAGAACTACGGCAATCACGGAATGCAGGCGCAGATCATCACGTTCACGAACGTGGCCGACGCCGTGGTGCAAAAGCTCAAGGGCTCGAAGGACTACGGGACGATGGCCCTTACCATCGGCCACGTTCCGGGGGACGCGGGGCAGGCGCTCGCCGCGACCGCCTCGGAGTCGCAGAACCGCTACTCCGCGCGGATCACGTACCCGCTCGGCGACGGCGAGGTGACGCAGGAGATCCACTACCTCGACGTGCTCGTGGCCTCCCGCGAGTTCCAGGACGGCGAAGTGAACTCGGTCCGCAAGCTCGCGGTCGCGCTCGCGATCTGCAAGCAGCCGGTCGAAGTCGCGGCGACCTGATAGCGACCGAGAGCGAGGAAAACAATGGGCGAATTCAACCTTTCGGACTACGAACTACAGGACACAGCCGAGATCATCCTCAAGGATGCCGGAGGCGTCAACGAGATGCGAGGCGAAGGCGGGGAGCCGGTAAAGGTCGAGATCTACTCGCCGGGCTCCCCCGAGGGCGTCAAGGCGATGCACCGGGCGAGCCGCGCGGCGCAGATGCGCATGTTCCGCTCGATGCGCGGCGAGTTCGACAAGAATGACGCCGTCAACGCCGACCGCGAGCGCGCCGAGAAGCTCGCCAGCTTCACGAAGCGCTTCGTCAATTTCCCGATCGCGCCCCTCGACGTCTACTCGAATCCCCGGCTCGCGTATCTCTCCGACCAAGTGGAGGCCGCGGTCGGGAAGTATGCAAATTTCAGCAAGGGGTCCTCGCAGAGCTGACGCTGTGCGTGCGGCAACACGCATGGCTGAACGCGGTCCCGAGGGCCCCGGAGGACAGGAAGAAGCCGAGGCCCGGCTCGCGCCTCGAGGACTTCAAAGCGAAGGGACGCGAGCCGCAGTTGCCGGAGGTATCGCTCGCCTACCTCGTCGAGTATCTCTTCGAGGTCGGGCCGGTGGAATCCGGGGGATTCGGGCCGCAGCCGTTGTCGCATCTCGAGCTCCTCGCCTGGCAGACGAACATGAGGCGATGGCTGCAACCTTGGGAGATCTCGTTGATGCGCCGACTGTCCGCCGAATGGGCCGCCCAACTCCATAAATCCGAGGACCACGATTGTCCGCCTCCCTGGACGGGTGAGGAGCTTTCCGATCGCGAGCGCGAGAACGTCGCAGTAAGCCTCCGCGACGCGATCCGGAGAATCGCCAAGTGATCGCCGGCGCCCTCGAAGTCCAGCTCCTCGCCAACGTCGCACGGCTCCGGCAGGACATGGCCGAGGCGAAGGGCATCGTCGGCAGTGCTGCGCGCGAAATCGACCGCTTCGCCGGCGGGATGCGTACGGCGCTCGGCGCGCTCGGCTTCGGTTTGAGTGCGGCTGGGATCATCGCGTGGGGTAAGTCGATTATCGACGCCGCTGACGAGCTCTCGAAGCTCTCGCAGCGCACGGGCCTTGCGGTGCGCGACCTTTCCGAATTGCAGTACGCCGGGCGGCTGGCGGATGTCTCGACCGAATCGCTCGCGAAGGGCGTGAAGGGCTTGTCGCAGAAGATGCTCGAGGCGAACGAGTCCACGAGCAAGGCCGGGAAGATCATGGCCGCGCTCGGCGTGGATATCCGTGGCGGCGCGATGCCTGCCATCGAGAAGATCGCGGACGCCTTCGCCGCGCTTCCGGACGGCCCGACGAAGACGGCGGTCGCGGTCGAGCTATTCGGGAAAGCCGGGATGGACATGATCCCGATGCTCAATCAGGGCTCTGCCGGGCTGGAAAAGATGCGCGAAGAGGCGCGGCGGCTCGGGATCGTCATGGACGAAGAGACGGCGAAGGCGGCCGAGGCCTTCAATGACAACATGACGACCGTCCGCGCATCGAGCGAGCGCCTGGGCATCACGCTCTTGAATGAAGTCGCGCCGGCGCTGGTGCGAATCTCGGAGGACATGAAGCGGGCTGCCATCGACGGCGGCGTTCTCGACGGCGTGCTCGCGGGCCTTCGCTCTACTTGGTCGGAACTCTTCTTCGGCGACCCGGAGAAGAATCGCATCCGTACGATCCGCGAGGAAATCGCCCTGCTGCTGCCGATGCTTGAGGAGGCGCCGGGGCTCGCCGCGAGGGTGGCGACGCTCAACAAGGAATTGGACGGCCTCCTGTCGTTTCAGAATCTCTCGGGCCGAAATCAGGCGTTCGGCGGGGCTGCGGCGGCGGGGCAGGCGACCTCAAGCGCGCTAGAGCAATCGCTTCGTCGCGCCTACGAGACGTCGACGAAGACGACGAAGGCGATGAAAGAGCTCGCCCTCGCCGACGAGCACGTGGTCTTGTGGATGCGCCGTCTCGTCGAGGAGGCGCAGCGCGTCAACAAGGAATTCGACGAGCAATTCGAGGCCGTCGAGAAGCTGCGGCTCGCCCGCGAGGGAACGATCAAGAATATCCGCGAATACGCCGAGCGGCTGGAATTAGAGACGAAATGGCTTGGGCTCTCGAACGCGGAGCGCGAGCGCGAGATCGCGCTCCTAACCCTCGAAAGCGCCGGCTTCGACCGGAACGCAAAGGACGTTCTAAAACTCGCTGATCGCATCCGCGACGCGGTTCAGGCGCAGGAAGATATTCGCAATCAAGTTTCCGTCTGGTCCGAACTCTCGAACGCCGCCGGCTCCTTCTTCTCGGATCTCGTGATGAACGGGAAGAGCGCGTTCGACAATCTGAAGCGCTACCTGAAGGATTTCCTCGCGCAGCTGCTCGCGATCTTCGCGCAGCGCTGGGTGCTGCAAATGGTGGCCGGTGTGGTGGGTGGCGCGGCCGGCAACGCGCTCGCGGGTCAGGCAACGTCTCTGGGTGCCAATACGTTGACAGGCGCTGCGGCTAACTGGCTCACCGGCGCGGCTGGCTCGGCGCTCATTGGCTCAAGCGCCGTCGGTGCGGGTGGCGCGGGCGCCTTCGCGGGGGCGACGGCTGCGGGATCAAGCTCTTGGTCGTTGACGGCGCTCGGCGCGACTGGCTGGGGATTGATCATCGTCGCCGCCGTGGCCGTCGTCGCGGCGATCCTCGGCTCGCGCTCTGGCGGCCCGAAGCCGGGCGGCTCGTTCTTCGGTTCCTATGACGCCAGCGGGGCCTTCATCGGCAGCGCCGCCGTTCCCGGCAGCGACAACGGGCGCTTCTACACCCCGTCCACCGGCGACGCGGCGATGATGCAGCTCACCAATGATTTCGCCGCGGGCATGTACGCCGCCATCTCGCGCTACGGCGGCAGCGCTACGGGGTTCCGCGCTGGTTTCGGGTTCGACCAGGACCCGCAGGGCACGGCCGATAGCCGGGTGACCGCGCTTCTAGCCGATATTAGCGGCCGCACACTCTTCTCGCAGACGCTAACCGCCGGGCGCGACGACGCAGATTTCCAGCGCGCGACCGACCTGATCCTTCGCCGCACGCTTCTCGCCGCCCTGCAGGCGTCCGACTTCCACGACTCGGTGGATGCGATCTTCCGCTCGGTGGATACCGCCACGGCCTCGCTCGAGCAGATCAACGAGGTGATGCGCCTGGCCGACATCGCTGTGGCGACGCTGAATCTCGGAATCACCGGCCTCGACTTCGAGACCCTGCAGCGGTTCCAGATTTACGGCGAGGACATCGGCGACACCTTCAAGCGCGTGGCCGACGCCTGGGGATGGTTCCAGGACAACTTCACGAGCGATGCGGTGAAGCTCGAACGCGCGCAGGAGGAACTCGCCCAGGGATTCGCCGAGATGGGGCTCACGGCGCCCGAGGGGATCGACGCCTTCCGCGAGCTCGTCGAATCGCTGGACGTGACGGACCCGAGGTGGCAAGGGTTGATGGCGCTCGCGCCCGCCTTCCTGCTGGTGATGCAGGCGGCAGGCTCGGCGACCAACGCTACCGAGGGCCTCGCCTCGGCGCTCGAGCGCCAGGCCGAGATCCAGCGGCAGATCGAGGAGTCGGTGCGATCGAGCCGGGAGTCGCAACTCGACCGGATCATCGGGGCGCGCGGCGGCCTCACTGACTTCATGAATCGTACCCTCCTCGATACGAGCCTCACGACCCTCGATCCGTTCCAACGGCTCGGGCTTGCGCGTAGCGAATTCGAGTCGATCCTTATGGCCGCGCAAGGCGGCGATCTGGGCGCGGCCGGCAGGCTCGGCGGCGCGGCGGATACCTACCTTCGCATCGCCCGCGAGATGTTTGGCTCCTCGCCGCAGTACGGCGACATCTTCTCGGCCGTGACCGGGGGCGTGAAGGGCGTAGACGACCGTCTCGCCATCGATCAACGGCAGCTTGAGGCGACGCTCGGGATGGCTTCCACGCTCATCGATGTGCGCGATCTCCTGATCGACATTCGCGACAACGGGGCGCGAGCGGCGCCTATCGCGAAGAGCGCGGAACTCGGCGCGCGATGATCACCGACGCCCAGTTCTCGGCCTGGCTCGCTACCGACGCGCAGCGAATCCTGCTCGCCGAGGTGGACTACGCCTACGAAAGCGGCGGGGCTCCGGCGACGGGCACGCTCTACCTTTCCCGCGGCGGCTACTCGACGCGCGAGACCGATAGCCCGGCGCATACCGCGTACCGGGACGCGATCCTCGGGATGCCCAAGTTTTCGCGGAGAATCAACGTGCCTTCGCTCGGCGGGCGGAGCGAGTTTTCGATCTCCGCATTGGATCTCGCGAACACCGACGGGCTTCTCGACTTCATGTCCGAGATCGCGATCGACGGGCAAGAGGTGCGCTTCTACCTCGGCGCAAGCGGCTGGGAACGCACCGACTTCCGCGCCGTGCTCGTCGCGGTCTCGGAATACGTCGATGGCAATGATGACGTAGTGCGGCTGCACCTGCGCGACAAGCGGCTCCTTCTCGACCGTGAGATCAAGGGTGACCCGGTAGGGGGCTCCGGCACCGAGGCGACGAAGTATCTGCCGCTTCTCTGGGGCTCGCACCAGAACGTGCCGGCGTTTCTCTACGATTCGTCGGCGCTCATCTATTCGGTGGTCTCGAACTACAACGCCGGAAGCGTGGTCGCGGTGGTGCGCGATGCCGGCGCCTCGCTCCGAGATTCCTCCGGCGGCTGGACCGCGACCTCGGCGAATACGACGGCGGACGCGGGAACGGACCTCATCACGAAGACCGCCCACGGCCTCGAGGTGAACGACGTCATCTTCTTCGCCGACCCCGTGATCGTCGGCGGGACTTACCTCTATTGGCCGCCCTTCCCCGGCATGAGCGCGCGGCCCTACTGGGTCAAGAGCGTCCCGACGGCGGACACCTTTTCGCTCTCGGCGACGAAGGGCGGGGCGACGCTCGATATCACCGGGGCGACCTGGAGCGATTCCGGCTCCGGGGCGCTCATCGTGGTGCGCCAGTTCTTCTTCGACGACCTCGCCGCCACGGGGCGCATTCAACTGAAGAGCACTCCCGCGGGCCTCGTAACCGCCGACCTCCTCAACCGGGAAAACATCACCGCGCCGTTCGCGCTCGCCGAGGAGATCATCACCGACTACGGCAACCTCGACGCCGGCGAGATCGACTCCGCAGCCTTTACCGCGGCGGACGTGGCGCTCGACGCGAAGATCGCGCTCGGATACTCGAACTTCGCCGTCTACGAGCGGCGAAACATCCTCGCCGCGCTCGATGAACTGGTCGCCGCCTGTATGGGCTGGTACGGGCAAGCGCGCGTCGGCACAATCACCTGCGGGCTTATCGATCCCTCGGGGCTCGCCTCAGCCGCAGCGGATCACGAGCTCGGCGTCTCCCAGTTGAAAGCCGGGATCTCCATTTCGAACATCCCGCCGACGGTCTCCCGCGTGAACGTGCTCTACGACATGAACGCGGTCGCGCAGCCGAACGGACTCGTGACATCCCTCACGGCGGCGCAGCTTCGGACCTACGCGGAATTGCATCGCAAGGTGCAACGCTCGACCGCGCCGACCGGGACCGCCTACTCGGGCAACAAGCCCCTGTATCACAAGACGATGACCGAGGGCGCCCCACGCACCGCCGGCGTGATGAATACGACGGCCTTCGGCACGGACGCCGCGCGCCCGATCTCGAACTACGCCGACGAGATCGTCGAAGACTACCGGCCGCACCTGCAGGTGGTAGACGTGCAGGCGACCATCGACGCCTACGAGTGGGAACTCGGGGAGGTGGTGCTGCTCACGTATCCGCGCTACGGATTCGAGGGCGGAAAGAATTGCCGAATCGTCGGGATCGACGTCGACCTCGACGCGGAGACGCTCGGGCTTTCCTTGCTCACCTACTCGGCGCCCGATACCACGACGGCGAGCTATCCATGAGCATGCGCATCGTCCCGGCAAATTTCCTTGACGCCGAACACTGCGCGGACCTCGCCGTCACGAGCGAGGCGAGCGCATCCTTCGCGGTCGAGAACTTGCAGTCGAACGTGCGCGATCGGGCGTGGCGCTCGACGGATCTGACCTCGCAGGTGATCACCGGAACCTTCGGAGGCAACGCGCGGCAGATCAGCCACCTGTCGATCTGGCCGGCGGATGGCTCGTCTCTCATCGGCGCGACGGTCGCGGTGCGCATGTGGTCGGACGTAGCGCAGACGACGCTCGTGCGAAACGTTTCGGCCGCGAACTTCTTCACGTTCACCGGCGACAATTACGGCGAGTTTCTGTGGGGCATCCAGTCGTGGGGCGTACACAACGCGGATCGCACGGCCCGGCTCGCCCCGTTCTCGACCTGGTTCACGCCGATCGCGGTCTCGGCCTTCGAGATCACGATTGCGAGCGCGGGCGCGGTGGATACGCCCTACTTCGAGGCTCGCCGCATCGTGCTCGGCGACTACGTGCAGGCGCCCTATAACGCCGCCTACGGGGCCGCGCCGCAGTGGAAGCCCGGCTCGTCGCATCGCCGGACCCTGGGCGGGTCGCTGCGCCGAATCTCTCGCCGGTCGTGGCGAGAGATGCGCTTCGAGACCATCCTCGCCAGCGAGGCCGACCGCTCCGCCTGGGCCGACCTCATGTACGTGTGCGATCCCTCGAAGGAGGTGGTGATCTCGCTTTTCCCGGAGCACGCCACGCCGAAGGTCGAGCGCGACTTTACCGTCATGGGCTCGCTCGAGATGCTCAATCCGCTCGTCTTCGAGAACGTCGATTTGCACCGCCTTCAACTCGCAATTGTGGAGAGCTAACCAATGTCCCTATCCAAACCCACCAACGGCGTCAACACCGATTACGCGAATCGGCTCGGCCTCGCGATCGACGCGCTCAATGCGACGGGGATCACCTTCCCGTTCGCGGTGGGCTCGTTCGCCGTCGCCGGACTGACGCGCTACCTTCGGCATGGCGATGCGGAGACGACGGAGGCGGAGGCGTACTTCGTTTGTCCGTATGCCGGATATGTGAACAAGGTAATCCTGCAGTCCGGCGGGACGCCTGGCGCTGGCGAGACCTACACGCTCACCATGCGAAAGAACGCCGGCGATACCTCGATGACGGGCGCAATCACTAACGGACTATTTGCCGTCACGATCACCACGAACGCATTCGCTGTCGCGGCCGGGGACTATATCGCGGTGAAGCTCGTGGGCAGCGCATCCGCCGCGGCGTCGAGCTTCCGGGGCGTCGTCGTCGTGCAACCGTTCGCGTAGGTCGGATCATGGCCGACTTCTCAGCGACCCTCATCGGCGCCCGAGTGTCGCTCGCGACTGCAGTGGTCGCGGGCATGGCGGCAGTCGGTCAGCAGGTGCCAGTCGAGGATGCGATGTGGGGATCCGTGAAATTGCTGCACGTCATCATGGGCTCCGTGGGCGCGGCGATCACGCTCTCGGTCGTCCAGGAATGGGGCTGGCGGAAGGTGGTGATGACGCTATTCACCGGACTGGGCAGCGCCGCCTTCGGCACGCCCTTCGCGCTGCACTATTTCACTCCTCCCGCGCAACTTATGCATATCGGGGAAAGTGGATACGCGGCACTCCTAGGCGCGTGCGGGGTCTATCTCATTCCGGGAATGCACAACGCGGCGCGAGCCTTCGCGGCGAATCCCTTCGGTTTCGTGGACTGGGTACGGGGTCGGGGAGCGCCGCCTCCGCCGCCCGCACCGCCTCCTGGGGGAGGACCTCTATGAACTGGCATGCTGTCATTTCGACCGTGTCGCTCGTGCTCGTCGCGTTCGCCTGTCTCGCGCACATCAAGAACATGGGCCGGGGAGCGCACTTGTGCGAGCGTCTCGGGTTCTCGATCACGTTCGGCGGCGCGCTTGGGTCGGCTGCCGAATGGTGGTGGCCGAGCGCGGAGGCCTATCACGGCGATCTGATCTTCGTCGTCGGCTGCGGGACCATCGCGATAAGCGTAATCGGGAAAGTCCTGCGGACAAAAATCGACATCGCGATCGGGAAGTGGAACGGAATCGAACGCCGGCGCTGCGAAGGTGACGTCTTCATCGGCCAGCGCTTCCGGAGGGAGCAATGAGCTTCGAGTCCGCCCTCGCGAAGACCCTCGGCTTCGAGGGCGGCGTATCGGATCACGCATCGGATCGCGGCGGGCTCACGAAGTGGGGTGTGACGCAGAAGACCTACGACGTTTGGCGCATTACGACCGGCCAGCCCGTGCGCCCGGTGACCGATCTGGACCAGGCCGAGATGCGCGCGATCTACCTCGACCTCTACTGGTTCCCGGCCGCGTGCGATCAACTCCCCGAGGCGCTCGGCGAGGTCGTCTTCGACATGGCGGTGAACTCAGGCCCGCGGGCCGCGGTGAAGGCCCTGCAGCGCGCGCTCGATGTTCCGGCGGATGGCCTGCCGGGCCCGCAGACGATCGCCGCCGCATGCGCTGCCGGCCCCGCGATCGCGCTCTCCTTCCTCAAGCAACGGGGGGCCCTCTACCGCGACATCGTCCGCGCCGATCCCTCGCAGGTGGCATTCCTCGCCGGCTGGATCAACCGGCTCCTCGACCAAGCGTGGGGGCTTCCATGAGCGCATTGACAGACGCAGCGCAGAACGTCGGCAACGCCATCAAGACGATCTGGACGGCCCTCAAAGGCTGGTGGGAGTCGCTCACGCCGACGCAGCGTAGTTTCATCAACGGCTACGCGCTCGGCGCGTTCACCGTGCGGATCCTGACGTGGGCTTTTTAGCCTTCCTTGCCGGCCCCATCGGGCGTTGGCTCGTGATAGGCCTGATCGTTGCGGCGTCGCTGACTGGCCTATACCACAACATCAAGCAACGCGGCTGGGACGAACGCGAGGCGGTGGCGATCGAGGAGGACAAGGAGCGCGCGAGGCAGGTGCAGCTTGCCATCGAGCGCCAGATCGCGAGTCGCGGCGTACTCGAAGGAGCTTGACGAGAAGATCGCCGAGGCGAACGCGAAGACCGCCGCGCTCGAAATGAAGCTGCGAACCCTGTACGCGAAGTTGACCGATAAGAAGGAGGTCGTCCGATATGTCACCGAAAAAGCTGACGCTCATTGCGTCATTACTGACGGCTTCGTGCGCCACCACGACGCTGCCGCCAGTGCCGAGGACGTTGGCCCCCTTCCCGAGTCCGCCGAAAGCGGAGACGTCGACAGAGATAGCGGAATTGCGCTCTCTACAGTCGCAGCGACCGCCGCCGAAAACTACGGGAAGTTCCACCGCTGCGCCACCGCGCTGAAGGCGTGGGAGGCGTGGTATCCGGCGGTCAAAGAGACCTACGAGAAGCACCTCACCGAAGAAGCCATCCGATGAAAAGGAGATTGAAATGAGCGAAATTTCCAGAGCCCTACGTGCCGCCGCCGACCTCTTGAGCGCCGAAGCCGCGAAGTACGAAGACCCCGCTGCTGTGCCGGCACCGGGGAGCAACATCTTCGCCGGGGTCTCCGTTCCGTGGGCCGACAAGGTGCCGCCCGAGTTCCGCAATCCCGCGCACCCTTACGGCGCCCGCCCCGACATCGGCTCGCCCGGCTACCAAGTGTCGATGCGCGAGTATGCGCGAATGGACGGAAAGGAAGACCGCAACGCCTACCTCAAGGATCGCGGGTTCACGCCGATCTGGCCGGACACGAAGCAGAACTGGGAAGCGTGATCACCGCCAAACGCCCGAAAGTCCGTCCGACCGCGTGGTGTAAAGCCGGGCGCGTTTTGCCGCCGCTCGGTGTCCAAGCTGAGGACTTCTCGCTCCTGGTGAGAATCCGGCGAGCGCGGCCTCGAACGGGCAAGGCGCCCGACATCCTGCACTGATTCCGCCCCGCCGGCTGGCCAGGCGCGTGCTGGCTGCGCGATCTCGGGCGGGTGGCTATCCTACTGCCCGATCCGGTGCATCGTGACGTAGGAGGCCCGCACGTCCGGATTCACCACCGCGGGCCCGGTGAGATCGTAGGCGAGCCGGTAGCACGCGGGCTGCTGGGCGACGAGGACGTGCGTGGCGCCCTGCACGCTCCAATGCCCGGCCGCGGCGAAGAGACGGGTCAGCAGGACCCCGCCATCGGGCCCGCGCAGCCAGACCTGCCCGTTCACGTCCGGCGCCCCAGCCGGCAACGGCATAAGGCCAACGTGGGCCGTCACCTGGTAGACGCCGGCCTCGAGCACGCAGAAGTGGCGGATCTCGCGGGCGCTCAAGATGCCGAGCGCGTCGAAGGTGTCCTCGACCGAGACCTGCTCGCTGATGCCGTCTAGGCGTGTTGGCGCCATCGCGGGCCAGGGCAGATTGACGCCAGGGCCCAACGCGGCGGCGAGCGAGAAGATCCAGCGGGCGAAGATCAGGGTCATTTCATTTCCGGCAGGTCCGCCGGCTCGAGCGTGAATTCGACGCCGGTCTCCTGCAGCTGGTAGAGCTTGCCGATCTGCTTCTCGTCGGGCCGGCACTGGACGCGGAAGCCGAGCACGACGGTTCCGCCTTCCATCGGGGTGATCCGGAACTGGTTCACCCTGCAGTCGGGGAATACCATCGGCGAGCCGACGCCGAAGCCGATTGTCACCGTCGCGCCGGTCATCTCCTCGTCGCGCGAAAGGGGATAGCCGAGATGCGGATCGCGGACGGTCATGCCGTCGGCCAGGTCGCGCGGCCCGTCGGCGTCGAAGAGGAAGGCCTTCAGGGTGGGCGAGAAGTGCGCGAGCACGTCAGCCGACTGCGCGCAGGAGATTTTCAGGTCGGCGGCGGGCAACTTTTCGGCGCCGATCTTCTCCACGCGCGGGTTGAGGTTTTCGAGTGTAGCGGTTACTGCGGAGAGTTCGAGGGAAAGCATGGGCTAGTCCTCCTTGCCGTAGAAGTCTTCGAGCGGTGCCTCCGGATTCCAGTCGAGTCGGCGCACGTCGATCCACTCGGAGTTGATCGCGCCTTCTTTTCCGCGAGCGATGACTTGCACGCGATGGGTGCCGTCGCCGTAGTAACAGTGGGCGTCTACGTGTCCCTCGAAGCTGGTCATGATGTCATTCACTTTGGTGCCGAATTCCGGTACGTGGTTCATGGGGTCCTTTCGTGATGGCGTCAGGCTTGCTGCTTCTTCGGTGGTTTGATCTGCGGCGCGACTGGCGAGGCGCTGGGCGGGAGGATGTTCATGCGGGCCTTCTTCGCCTCGCGCCGCATCGCGCCGAGAAGTCGCCCATGGTGATCGCGCGTATCGGCTTCGATTCCCTCTGCGGGCTTGATGACCGCGAGCTTCCTGATTTGCTTGCGCGCCGAGCGGCCGATATGTTCGAGCGTCGGGTGCGTGTCTCCGAGGACTTCCGCGACCGTCGGCACGAAGAAGCCGACGGACTTTTCTCGCTTGACGACGATGCGGTGATCCGCTTCCAGTCGACGAATCCACGCGCTGTAAACGGTGCGAAATCGCGTGCGGTCGCACTTGCCGATCACGGCGAAGACCTGCTCGTCGGTGATGCGGTCGCCGATCTTGAGCGTATCCGGCGGGAACGTCGCGAGGAGCGCGTCCACGTCGGGGCGCGTCGGCAGTCCTTCCGCCCACGGTAGATGCTTGCCTTCCTTGCTTTCGCCTTCGTCAATCATCATTGCGTCAGTCTCCTGTGTTAGTTGGCCATTGGCCCCTTGCCGCGCCAAGCCTTGCCGGACCCCGCCGGACCGAGCCGAGCCGAGCCTAGCCAAACCACGCCCAGCCAAGCCGAATGCTTCACGTACTGGCGAACCTTTCGACTCGCCGCTACGAAGTAGCCCTCGCCGCACCGCGCCGTGCCCTGCTCTGCCGTGCCCAGCCCAGCCAGGCCGGGGCAAGCCGAGCCGCGACCACTACCCCAATCGCGCTGGCAAGGCCGAAACCTTGCCGCCGCGAACGGCCCTTGCCGCGCCTGGCCCAGCCAAGCCGCGCCGTGCCCGGCCGCGCCCGGCCTGGCCCTGCCCTGCCACGCCCGGAAGCCTCACTCGACCGTCGCCTCGAACTGGCCATGCGGGCCGGGCGTCTTCCCGCCGGGCCGCCAGTCGCCGAGGCCCTTGTATTGCCCCGCGCATTCGAGAATGGATTCGAGCGCGCGCTGGTCGATCTGCTCGTCCCATACCGCGAGCTTCCCGATGGCACGCCAGCCAGCCGGGAACATCGGGCGCACGCGGACATGCTTCGATTGCCCGATCTTCGCGCGCTTCACCAGCAGCTCGAATCCGAGCGCTTCGGCCGCTTTCTTGTGGGCGGCGAACGTCTTCTCCGCCTTCATCGCCTCGACCTTTGCCCACTCGATCTGCTCGCCGTTGATGAAAAAGTCCCAGTAAGGCGTGACGCTCATCATCCCGCTCTGCGTCTGCGCCTTGAACGTCTTCCCCATCTTCCCGCCAGGAACCGGGACCATCGCGCCGCCCTCCATGAGCGCGCGCATCACGTTCGCGGCCGGGATGCACAGATGCTTGTTGTCGTGGTAGCAGCACCCGAACCATCGCCACGCGGGGGACCGATCATCGCCAGCTTTCGAGCCCTTCTTGTTGTCGGGGTTCGACTTCCATTCCTCCATGAAGTCGGACCACTCGATGTTGTCGTGGTGCATCAGCAGCGGAGTCTTTCCGGTCAACACAACCTCGTAAGTTTTCACGTTCTCGCTCTCTGTGTGGTGGTGCGCAATTGCACCGGAAGGCCGACTCGCGAGAATCGGCTATCCCCTGCATTGCAGACCCTGCCCCGCCGTGCCTCGCCGCGCCATGCCGTGCCGCGCCGAGCCATGCCAGAAAATCTTTCGTTAAGCCGGAGCGGTCGTGTGCTTCTCGATCCAGGAGATCGTCATTCCTCCTTCACCCATCGCGCCTTGAAGGCCGCTTCCGCCGCTGCGTAGAACGGAGCGCCGCGCGCTTGGTCGAGCACGAGCGCAGCGACCTCCGCGTCCGTGGCCTTGTCGATGTCGAGTAGCGTCTGCACTTCGTCACGGCCCTCGAATTCTGGGCTGCCGCGGCCGGTCTCTTCGCTGCGCTTTTCGCCGCCTCGCGCAGCCTCGCGCCGCTGGTGGGTTTCACGGGAGCCGCCGCATCTCCTTGCGGTTCCATCTCGAACCACTCGGCGGCGGTGCTCATGCCGTCCTTCAGGGAGTTGTATTTCTTCCCGAGATCGACCATCTGCGCAGGCGTCATCGCGTCGATGTGCCGCTGAATGCGCTTCTCGATGTGATCCTTCGTCACGCCGAATTCCGCGAACTTTTCCAGCAGGTTCGCGAGACGCTCCGGCGTGACCTCGGCCTTCGTCCTGAGAGTCGTGTCGCATTGCTTCGTCGCGGCCTCGACAACGTCGCCGGGGATTACGCCGAGAATGCAAGCGCGAAGGCGCCGCGCCCCTTGGTTCGCCGTGAGCTCGTAAATGTCGCGCGAGTCCTTGAGCGCGTAGCCGCCGGATTTCGTGTCACGCCAGTGCCGCACCTGGAACACCTTCACCTGCCGGACGTTCGTCTCGATGTCCCAGGCGAAGGCTTCGACGGTGGACTCGCCGGGGCGCTGCTCGAGTTCGCGGATTCCGAATTGCAGATTTCCCCAGTTCTGCGCGAGCGCTTCGGCCATGCGGATAGACGGTCCGGTGATCTCGGTCCCGCCGCGCGAGTAGGTGTAAAGCGCGCCCTCGGCGAGCGTCGGCCGCGCGCAGGCGTTCAGGATGCGATCCATCGCGGCAATCGGGTCGCGCGGGAACTTTTTTGCGACTAGCATCGCGGCCTGAGTCTCGGCGATAGCGCGGGACTGCTCGACCGCGACCAGCGCGTCGGACTGACGCGCGGCGACCGTGGGGGATTGGAAGGGGTTATCGACAACTGCGGCGGGGGCGTTCATGGCGTTGATCTCCTGGTCAGGACTTCGGGAACCTAAACGCGCGGAAGTGGATCTCCCGCGTGTATTGGGGTACTAGGTCGGGGTGCTCGGCTTTCAGGCGCTTCTGGTCGAGCGAGGTTGAGCGACCGCGCGCCCAGGTAAGCGACCTTCCGGCCCTGGTACGTGAGGATCGCGTGATCCTCCGGGGCCTCCTCGCCGTCGGCCACCCCCCAGGCTTTGCAGATCGCTTTCGCGATCTCGAGCTGCAACTCCTCGACGTCGCCGTCGAGCGCCTTCTGCTCGCCGCGCGCCTGGCGCAGGTGTTCGAGGCGCCCGGCCGTATCCTCGTCGATCTCGACCGGCCGGCCGTTGCGCCGATTCCATAGGCGCCCCACGTCGGCCATCGTGATCGGCTCGGGCGGCACGCCGGCGAGGACGTGATCGGTCCAGAAGGCGACCTCGGCCGCGCGCAGGTCCGCAATGGCCTCCTCGTCGCGCTCGATCCGGTAGAAGACCATCGTGTCGAGGCCCGCGAGCGCGGCGAGAATGCACTCGCTCCGACCCGTGACCGCGAGACCGTGCATCACCTGGGCGTGGTAGTGAATCGGCACGTCGGCCGTGCCCGCCTCGCCCCACCCGGCGCCCTCGTTGAAGGCAAAGGGCGACACGGTCTTGATCTCGCCATTCTGGATCACGCCATCGGCGTCGGCCCACTCGAAGTCGATCTCGGCCGCGAGGAAGTCGTGCTCCGGGTGCTTGTAGCGGCCATTCATCGCCACGATCTCGCCGCCGAACTCCTCGCGCAGCATCGCGACGATCGGCTCCTCCCAGCGCTTGCGGCGGCGGAGAAACTTCTCGCGCTCGGGGTCAGGCGCCCCCGTCACTAGTTCGCCGCGTTTCGCGAGGTAGACGGTGAGGGGCGTCTTCCCGTAGGGGTCGAGCCCGAGGATGGCGGCCGCGTCGCTTCCGCCGAGGTAGGTGCGCCGGTCTACGTCGCCGACGTTGGCGAGGACCGCGCTCACGCTCCCCACCTCCACGCCCAGCGCCATAGGTAGACGGTGAACGAGAACGGCCGGGACCATTCGATGCCGATCCTGTATATGCGTCTTCGAGCCATGCGTTGCTCCTGTCAGAAAAAGCACTCGCCAATCTGACGACTGGCGGGTGATCTCTCACCGTGCGTCCTCCTGTCCTCCTTTTTCAAGGCCCGACGGCGCCCGGGCGTTGGCGATAATGTCTCCCCGCTCGCGCAGGATCCCCGCCCCACGCACGAACGCGAGGCCGAATATCACGAGGAATAGCCAGATGGCGAGATAGATCATTTCCCCGCTCCCATCACGAGCATCAGGATCACTATCGGCGCTACCACGAGCAGCACAAGCGTTGCCCCCGTCATGAATCCGTTACGCCATGCCTCGGCCAATGCGCGGCGCTCACGGGCGATCTGGTGAGTGAGGGAGGTCATGGCTTCCTCCGCAGATTGGCGCGACGAGACTTGCGGGATATCTTTTGCTTTCTTCGTTTTGCAGCCGCGCCCGGAGCGCGTGATATCTTGAAAGGATTGTCCGGCTTGCGTTCTATTGGCGGCGACATTGACGCCATTGCTAGAACACCAGCCATTAGCGCCTTGCGTTTGAGGGAGGTCATTCCTTGGTCTCCCGTGCGGCGGCGAGGGCAGCATTGAGCGGACATCCCGGTTTGTGCCCCTTGCCGTAGGCGTAGACGTACTTTCCGCCCCCGTCGTTTAGGAAATCCTCGGGGTGCATACCGAGGCATTCTGGGCAACGTCGTGCAGTTGACCCGTAGCCGCCATATGCCGTGCCCGACCATTGATGAGCGTCGAGCATGTTGTATAGCGCCTCCCGCTCTGCCGTGACGGCGGCGAGTTCTGCCTTGAGTGCGTCGCAATGCTCCTTTGCGGCGATGCAATGAGCGAGCAACTTGGTGAACGGATCGTTTACTATGTCGAGGCTCAGACTCTCGACGACCTCGTGCAGTCGTTCCTTGAATGTGCTATTCAACCTATCCTCGCACGGCATTTTCTTTGGCATATCGCTCATGTCTTGGGCTCCTCGCGGGCGGCGTCGATGGCGGCGTCAGGAGTGTCGCCGATAAGTTGATAGAACATTTCGCCGTCGACGTCTTCCACCTGCTTGATCGACCAGCGACCGT
>JADJXS010000002.1 GCA_016710275.1 Phycisphaerales bacterium | reverse complement strand
TCTGCTCGCCGCAGGAGGCTACGCTATGCGGCATTGCAATCAGTACCTCGCGATCGACATTGAGACGGTTCCGAATCGCGACATGCTCGGCCAGTTGCCGGAGCCGGAGGTCGCACTCGGCAACCTCAAGGACCCAGACAAAATCCGAGACAGGATCGCCAGCGCATCGGCTCGCCAGGTGAATCGCATGGCGCTCGATCCGCACTTCGGGCGCGTCGCGTGCGCTGCGATCGTCCGATGCAAGAGCAGTGGCGAACGCACCGTGGACGTGCTGGCATCCATGTGGCAGCTCGGCGGCCTGTCGGACGCCAGCGAGCGCGAACTGCTAGGCCGAATCTGGGAGGCGATCGACGCTTCGTACCAGATTGTCAGTTTCAACGGCGCGAACTTCGACTTCCCATTCCTGCTGCGCCGCTCACTGATTCTCGGCGTGCAGCCGGTGGGGTGGATTCCGCTCGACACGCGGTCTGTCGCTGATCGACTGGGTGTGCACTTCGACGTGTATCAGTACCTCGAATCGACCGATGTTGGTCGCGGCCGGGGCGACGGGTGCGCATCGCGGAGCCTTGCGTTCTTTGCGAAATTGTTGCTCGGCTCGACGCCCCCGCATCCCGAGGTCGTGAAATCTGACATGACCGCCCTGCTGGAATCGAATGAAGGGCGGGCGATCATGGCAGCGAATTGCACTTGGGATGCGACCGCGACGATGGCTCTGGCGATGCGGATTCGTGGGCATCCTGCGGTTGAGCTGAGGCACGACCATGTTGCGGTGGCAGCGGGGCCGGTGGCGGCGGGGCCGGCGGCGGCGGAAGGCGGTGCCGCGTGACAGCCGGCAAACCGCACGAAGTTCCGTTTGACCATGAGGCCATCTTGATTACGGCTGGAACGGACATCGCCCCTAGCCTCGCATCGCCGGCAATGACAGCGGCAATGATGGCGGCAACGGCGACGAAGGAGTCGCCGAGCGAGAACTCGCCTTCTTCGTCTGGGCCGATCCAAGCTCGCCCGGCGTCGCTACTCCCGACTCCGCGCGAGCTGGCAACGCTGAAGGAACTCGCGAACGCCGCAGCACGCGCGAGAATAACGCCAGACGCAGAGACCGCATTCATCAAGGCCGTCGTCGGCCGCGAGCTGGGCCTGTCGCCAGCGATGTCGATGTCGCAACTGCATGTCATCGAGGGGCGAGTCACGTTGCCTGCGGCCGCGATGGTCGCGATTGTCCACGGGCGCAAGCTCGGCACGATAGACATAGCGGAGAACACACACACCACAGCGCGGCTGATCGTTCGTCGCAGCGAATGGCCGCGGGATCGAGCGGAGGTCGTCGAGTACACAATCGATGACGCAAGTGTTGCCGGGCTGGTTGGTCCGGGGCGCAGGGGACGAACAGCCAAGCGGAACTGGGAGGAAAATCCGCGGGCAATGCTGCTGGCGCGTGCCCGGTCGCGGGCATGCACGATGCACTTCCCAGACGTGTTCTTGGGGATCGCGACACCCGAGGAACTCGGATCGGATGACCCGGACCAGCCCGTCATCGACGTGCCGTTCGAGCCGGCCGGCGGCTCGCTTGATCGCTGCGGAATCACGCTAGCCAGCGAAGCAATCGCCGATGCGCCCGTGCCGTCCGTGTCGCCGGCGCCGTCCACGTTGGCCGTGTCGTCCATGTCGCCCACGTCGCCCGTCGCTCCGTCGTCGCCCGCAGCTCCGGCATCCGCCGCGCCCGTGGCCGAAGATGCCAGCGCGATCATCGCTTCGATTCGCGGCCGCGCCGCCGCACTCGGATTCGTGCCGAACAACCGCGACGCATGGACCGCGTGTCTCGCGCACTTCGGCTGCGATTCTCTGGCCGCGATGTCCGAGCGCGGGACAACGGCGCTGCGGCTGCTGGATTCGCACCTGCGCACAATCGAATCGCTCCGGCGAATGCGCGGCCACGCGAACCTGAGCGATGCCGAGTGGTTGGCGGCGCTCCAGCGGCGCGGCGAATCGTCCGAGCTGACTCTTTCGCCGGTCGCTGCCGCCGAAATGCTAGAGCGACTGGAGTCACGAATCAGCCCGTTCGCCGGAGCGAAGCCTGACGATGCAACGCGAGCGGCGATGTCGGCAACGTCCGGCGAAATCGCCGAGCCGCCGCTGGGAAAAGTCCTGAAGGGGGAGGGTTCGACCGAGATCGACCCGCCGGCGGGATCGTCGCAGTAGCAGATATCGCAGTCGCGCTCGCCGCGGAAATCGGCGAGCAAGCCGGAATTGACGCGAACGGATACCCAACGAGCTGGTGTAGCACGAATGCAGAGTTGCGGCGTGTACGCCAGAGATACACAGAGGCCAGCGGCCGAGCGCCGCGCAATTGATGGAGGCTACGCGCCATGAGCAGGGATCAAGTCATCAGTGCCGACGAACTCGGCAAGTACTCGTTCGACGGAATTCCCGTTCCCGAAGGGTACGACCCCACCTCGGAAGGGTACCGCAGTCCGCCGATCGGCTGGCATGTGTTTGAGGTTTCCGACTTCGCCGTCAAGGCAGACCACGAGTTCAAGGCGAAGGGCCAGAGTTATTGGCTCAATCAGCTCCGCCCGAAGCTCCGCATCCCCGCCGGCCAGCCTCATGCTGGTGCGACAATCACAGACTTCTTGCCGTTGCCGAAGGCGGCGACGGAAATCCCGCAGTTGTATGCCAATCAGTTCGCGAATTTCCTGCACGCGCTGGGATTCACGTCGCCGAAGGACGCGATCGTTCCGCCCGGGTTCGCGCTGCAAATGATCTTGGGCCGACGGTGCTTGGCGCAGGTCGTGCAGCGCACAGACGCGGACGGTCAGCCGCGGTTCGCGCCGGACGGCACGCCGGCGATGGAAATCAAGTTCTTCGGGTACGCGAAAGTGCCTGCAAGCGGCACGGCACCCGTGAGTGTGGGCGGGGCGAGCGGAGCTGGTGGCGGTGGAGCCGGTGGCGGCGGAGGACAGACGCGCGCCGCATCTAGCTCCCCGCAGGCGACTCCCGCCATGAGCAGCGGCAACTCGGTTACTTCAGCCCCCGTCGGCTGGGAACTCTAGCCGTCCCGCCGGCACGATGGCTGCTCGGCGGCAAGCCCCACGGAGGCCTGCCCGTGGCAAGTTTCGCCGCCGAGCGCCGTCGGCTCCGGCCCCGCCGCCACCGGCAACTGTCAGTCGCCAGCGAACGCCACTGTTCAACGCCCGAGCACTGGAGCAGCGCATGCCGATGGATATTGACGCAGCTGTCGGCGACGGCGCCACGGCCGCTGCGCCTGCCGAAGCCACGATTCGCGCCACGCTGACCAGTATTCGATGGCAAGAGCGCGGCCGAGTCATCGCGGTGGCGCGGTCGGACAAGGCGCCCCGCACGTTGCACGTCATCGGCGAGATGGTCGATCCAACAATCGGCGCCTGCTACGAATTCACTGGGACACTGGCATTCAACGACAAGTACCAGACGCATGAAATGCGCTTCGTGGCGTACCGCACCATCCTGCCGTCGGACAGTGACGGGATTCGCCGTTACCTCATTGACGTGGCGAAGTGGGTCGGACCGACGACTGCAACTGCGATCGTGGCGGAGTTCGGGGCGAACACGCTCGACGTGATCCGAGACCAGCCGCACCGGCTCACGCACATTCCGGGACTGACGGCTGCGCGCGTTGAAGAGCTGCGGTCATCCCTGGCATCCAATGCAGCGCGCGAGGCCGCGATGATCGAAATCAATTCCATCATCGGCGGCGCGATGCCGCCCGCAATCGTTCGCCGCGCGATCAAGGAGTGGGGCAGCGATGCAGCGCATCGTATCCGCGAGAATCCGTTCGTGCTGACTCAGTTGCATGGCGTCGGATTCGCGTCTGCGGACGCGGTGCGAAGGCGGCTCGGCATTGCCGACTCTGATCTGATTCGGCATGCAGCGGCTGCGGTCCACGTCGTTCGCGAGCAGGCTGGAATGCGCGGTCACACGGTGCTTCGCCAGGCGGCGGCGCTAGCAGCAGTCCGGCAGATTGTCGGCGAGCCACACCCGGAGATTTTCGGCGACGCGATGCCGATGGAGCTGGTGAAGTGCGACGGAGGCGACGGCGGTAACGGCGGTGACGGCGGCGACAGCAGCAACAGCGGCGGCAGCGGCAACAGCAGCAAGGTCGCGGAGCCGCTGATCGCGCTGGAGCGGCTGGTCGTGGCCGAGCAGTACATCGCGAGCAAGATTGCCACCCAGCTGCATTCTGCGGCCACGGAGCCGTGGCCGATTGACACCACGGGTCTCGGGGCCGATCAGGCGGAGGCCGTGTCTCGGTTTGCGGATTCGGCGGTGTTCATTCTCTGCGGTGCGCCGGGCACCGGCAAGACTTACACCGTGGCCCGGATCGTAGACTCGGCGCGACGTGCAGGCAAAACTGTGCTGCTCTGCGCCCCGACCGGCAAGGCCGCGAAACAAATGGCGACGGCACTGAGCGGTGTCGTCGGCGACTACGGTTCCGGCGGCGGCGGTGCAACCACGATCCATTCACTGCTGGAGCCGCAAGTCGATGAAGACACCGGCGCATTTACGTTCATGCGGGGTGAACACGATCCGCTGCAATGCGACCTGCTGGTCGTCGATGAATTTTCCATGGTCGATGTCCCGCTCGCCGCGTCGCTGCTGCGGGCGCTCGCGCCGGATTCCCGGCTGCTGATCGTGGGGGATCATTACCAGCTTTCGAGCGTCGGGCCGGGCGCGGTGCTTCGCGACCTGCTCGCCGCGGGCGTGCCGAGTTTCGAGCTTCGCGAGATCAAGCGCAACGCAGGCCGGATCGTTCGAGCGTGCCACGCGATCAAGGACGGAGTGTATCCGCGGCCCTCGGATCGGCTGGACTTGTCCGCGGGCGAAAACTGGCGGCACGTCGAAGTCGCGGGGACAGACGGAATCGTAGGAGTCGTCGAGGAATTGATTCGCAACAAGCTGCCGGCGATGGGGATTGAGCCGACGTGGCAGAGTCAAGTCATCACGGCGACGAACGAGTCGGGGCCGCTGTCCTGCGAACGGCTGAATGGCGTAGTGCGGGCACTTCTGAATCCAGTCGCCAGAGATACCCCCGGCGTCCCGTTCCGTGTTGGCGACAAGGTCGTACGAACGAAGAATGGCTTCGCGCCCAGTGCGTTCAACGGCGACGGCGCGACGAAGACTCCCTCCGGCACGGTGCCAGCCGCCAGTAGTGCGACGAAAGCCGCGGGCAGCGCGACACCGGATGAAGTGCGGATCGTCAATGGCGATCTTGGAACGGTCGAAGACGTGACCGCGAGGCATGTGGTCGTGCAGCTTCGGTATCCCGATCGGCGCGTGGTGTTGCCGCGCGGCGAACACCACCTGCGCCAAGCCTATTGCTTGACATGCCACAAGATGCAGGGCAGTGAAGTCGATGTCGTGATCCTGCCGTTGCATCGATCTTCAATGTCAACGCCGGTTGTGTCGCGCGAGTGGGTCTACACGGCATTCAGCCGGGCCAAACGATTCCTGGTGACAGTTGGCGTTCTGGATTCGATTCGCGGGGCACTGCGGCGCGTCAGCACAGCAATGCGCGAGACATCCCTGGTCAGTGCATTCGGCGGCGCGAGCTGCGAAAGCGGCGGCGTGCGCGCTCATTTACGGCCCCGACCTGACCGACGCGCAGCGCGCGACACTCGAAGCCGTGACCCGAAAACAATGGGAGACTGACCGATGATCCCGACCGACCGACTGCTGGCCGCACTGCGCGGCCACCGAATCCTGCACGCATACCGAGGTATGCGCGACGGCACCGGCGACTACGCCGACCTGGTCGATGACCTCGTGGCCGCGATGCACCGCGACGGCCGAGACGCTTACGCCGACCTGCGAGCCGCGGCCGACCGAATCGCCGACACCGTGGCCGATGGTGTGGTCGCTGACTTGACGCCGCTGGTCATTCTTGGCCCGGGGCCGGGGGCGCGGCGAGTGATGGACGCGGACGGACATTGGAGGAACGAGTGATGGCTAATTCAGTGATGATGCTGCACCTGTGTCGTAGCCGAGGCGGCGTTTGGGCGTTCAACGACTCGACGCGCGGCCTGCGCGCCGAGCCGTTCGTCGGCGAGACGAATCGAGCGATCGACCGGCACGCTGGCGGCCGCGATATGGTGACGATCCTGTTCTCGGGCGGGCCGATCCCGGGTAGCCAACTGCGGCTGGACCGCATCAGCGCCGACGCGCATGGGTCATGGTGGACGCCGAGCGATGGCGGCGAACAGTGCTGGTTATGTCCGGCGCTATACCAATACTTCGACTCGGCACCGGAGTCGATCCATGTAGTGTTCCATGTCGCTGGCACGGATTCCGGGCGACACGCGGACTCGCGCTCGCGCGAGCAGCGCGCGTGCGACGACGCGCTCGAGTGGAGCGACGCGCACCCCGACGCCGAGCTTGAGGACGTACCGCCCGAGCACGTGGCGGCGGTGGCGCGCGACCCGGCGCAGGCGGCGTACGCGCTGGGGCACGTCCATGACCTCACTGTCGACGAGCGCGCGACGCTCGAAGCCGCGGCGAAGGGGGTGACGGCATGACCCCCGAACGACGTGAGGAGTTGATCGCGTTCGCGCGCAAGAAGCACGCCTGCTCCGGCGCGCTCGAATGGATCGATTCGCACCCCGAGGCCGGGCTTGCGGACCTGCGGCCAGCCTGGGCGACGTGGGTGCTGTATTGCGTCCCCGACCTCGCCCCCGACGAGCGCGCGACGCTGATTGAGGCGGTGGCGCGCGAGCCGTGGCGTGCGGCGGAGGCGCTGCGCTACGCACCCAGGCTGACCGCCGACGAGCGCGCGACGCTGATCGATGCGGTGGCGCGTGAGTCGTACTGGGCGGCGCGTGTGTTGCGCAACGTCCCCGACCTCGCCCCCGCCGAGCGCGCGCTGCGCGCCCCCCCCCCCCCCCCCCCCCCCCCCCCCCGCGCGCGCCCCCGCCCCGGCCCCCGGGGGGCCGCCAGCTGACACCCGAACGACGGAGGGTTGATCGCGTTGCGCGCAAGAAGCACGCCTCGCGGCGGTAATGGATCGACGCACCCGGACGCCGGGCGGCGATACGGCCCCGGGCGGCGCGCTCGCCCCGGCCTGACCGCCGACGCGAGCCGGAGTCGAGGCGCGATACCGGTGGGCATCGAAGCCGCCGTGACCATTGGCCTGACCAGCCGAGCGAGCGACCCTGGAAGCGGCGCGAATGGGGTACGGTATGATCCCAGTTCGACGCGCTGAACTGACCACGCAGCCTGCTCCGGCGCGCTCGAATGGATCGACGCGCACCCCGACGCCGGGCTGGCCGACCTACGGCCCAACTGGGCGGCGTGGGCGCTGCTCCGCCCGACCATTGGCCTGACCCCAGCCGAGCGCGCGACGCTGATTGAGTCGATGGCGCGATACCGGTGGTGGGCATCGTGGGCGCTGCTCCGCCCGACCATTGGCCTGACCCCAGCCGAGCGAGCGACGCTGGAAGCGGCCGCGAATGGGGTGACGGTATGACCCCAGAACGACGCGCTGAACTGATCGCACTAGCGCGCAAGTGGCGAGCCTGCTCCGGCGCGCTCGAATGGATCGACGCGCACCCCGACGCCGGGCTGGCCGACCTACGGCCCAACTGGGCGGCGTGGGCGCTGATCTGCGTCCCCGGCCTCACCGCCGCCGAGCGCGCGGCGATGATCGCGGCGGTGGCGCGCGATCCGGTTGAGGCGGAGTGGGCGCTAGTCAGCATCCCCTCCTACCTCACCCCCGACGAGCGCGCGGCCCTGAAAGCCGCGGCGAAAGGAGACCGACAATGACGACCGACCGACTGCTCGCCGCGCTGCGCGGCCAGCGAATGCTGCACGCTTACCGCGGCATGCGCGACGGCACCGGCGACTACGCCGACCTGCTCGATGACCTCGTGGCCGCGATGCACCGCGAGGGCCGAGACGCTTTCGCCGAACTGCGAGCCGCAGCCGACCGAATCACCGACACCGTGACCGATGGCGTGGTGGCCGACCTGACGCCGCTGGTGATTCTCGGCCCCGGGCCGGGCGCGCGGCGAGTCATGGGGGCCGACGGGGAATGGAGGGACGCATGACCCCCACGATCACGGCGCTGGCCCCGTGGTTCGGCGGGAAGCGCCGACTGGCACCGGAGATTGTGCGGGCGATCGGCCCACACAAATCATACTGGGACGTGTTCGCCGGCTCGCTGTCGATCTTGCTCGCGAAGCCGCGCGCGTCGATGGAAGTCGTGAATGACCTGCATCGCGACATCGTGGGGCTGGCGCGCGTGATCCAGGACCGTCGCGACGGGCCGCGGCTCTATCGTCGTCTCAGGCGCGCGCTGCACGATCCCGATGCGCTGGCCGACGCCAGGGACACGCTGGACGCCGACGACGCACACGGCCATGAACTCGACGAGGCCGAACGAGCGTATCAGTATTTCGTTGCGACCTGGATGGGGCGCAGCGGGTGCGCTGGACTGGTCGGCGAGCGGCGCACAGGCAGCGCGAAGCGATATACCCACAACGGCGGAGCACCGGCCAAGAGGTTTGCTGGCGCGGTCGATTCGATCCCCGCGTGGCGCGATCGGCTCCGACACGTCACGATCATGCGAGAGTGCGCGTTCCGGCTCCTGGCGCGAATCGCCGACGAACCTGGCGCAGCAATCTATGCTGATCCGCCATATGTCGAGAAATCGCACCGGTACATCTACGACTTCGGCCTGCATCCGTGCGCCGTCTGTGGCAAGCCGCATTCACATGAAGAGCTAGCCGCTACGCTCGGTCGATTCAAGCGCGCGCGTGTCGTCGTGAGCTATTACGACGATCCGCTGATCCGAAGGCTGTATTCCGGCTGGATCACGAAGGCCGTCAACGTCACGAAATCTATGGCATCGGCGTCGCATCGCAAGCCGAACACAGCGAGGGCCACGGAACTGATTGTAACGAACGGGAAAGCGGAGCTATTTGGAGGAGCACATGACGCGGATGGGCACGACCGGGCTGACGGCCGCGGTCGCTGAGGCGGCGAAGGTGGCAACGCGGCGAGAGCCGCACCACTGAGCAAACCACATATACAAGAGAAAGGACAACTGACATGAGGCACCTGAAAATCGTTGACCTGCGAATCAACAACATCAAGCGGATCGAGGCCGCGATTGTTCGCCCCGATCCGGCGCAACCGCTCGTGGTCGTGAGCGGAAAGAACGGAGCGGGCAAGTCGTCGCTGCTGGACGCCATCACGATCGCACTGGCCGGCGCGCGGAACCGCGACCCGAAGGTGTTGCGGGAAGGCGCAGCCAATGGGTCGATCGAGCTCGATCTCGGCGAGCTGCGCGTGCGATACACCACGCGCCGGTCTGCGACCGCCGGCAGGGGGGACAACGAGCGGCTTGAGGTCTACGCCGCAGACGGTGTGAAGCTGGCGTCGCCTCAAGCCGTCCTAGACAAGCTGTACTCCGGCTTCACGTTTGATCCGCTGGCGTTCACCCGGCTCCAGCCCCTCCAGCAGCGCGAAATGTTGATCGACCTGCTGGGGCTGCGCCAGATCATGACCGAGCTGACGAATCAGCGCGAGGTGTTCGTGCGGAATCGCACTGCCGCGCGCGAGCAGGCTGCTGCGCTGCGGCGGGAACGCGACGCTCTGCCCGCGACCTCCGGGGCACGTGAACGCCGCTCGGCGGACGAAATCCTCCAGCAGCTCGCCGCCGACAACCAGCGGCGCGCGGACAACGCGGCGAAGTGGGCCGAGGTCGAGCAGCAGCAGCGCGCCGTGACGGAGAGCGAGGCCAGGGTCGCGAGCGCGGACGCCCGAATCACCACGATGGAGGCCGAGCTGGAGCAGTTGCGCTGCGCCCGCAATGAAGCCGCTGCGGTCCTGGCGAATATGCGGCGACTCACCAATCTCGCCAGGAGCATCGCGGATCAGCTCGTTGATCCGCCGCCGCCGGCCGCGTACCAGGCGCAGCTCGCAGACATCGAGAGGCACAATGCGGCGGTCGCCGTCACGGAGCGGCGCGAGGCACTAGAGCAGCAGATCATCGAGGCGGATCGGGTCGCGGCGAACCACCAGAGCGCCGTCGAGACCGTGGACCAAACGATACGGACGCAGCTCGCGAACGCGAAGTGGCCGATCCCTGGAATGTCTTTTGACGCCGAAACTGGACACATCGCCTGTGGCGGCATCCCATTCCAGCAACTTTCGAGTGCCGAGCGCATTCGGATCAGCACTGCGGTCGGGATGGGCGTCAACACCGAGCTGCGCATCATGCGCATCAGCGACGGCTCGCTGCTAGACGCCGATTCCATGCGGGCGATCGAAGAGATGGCACTCGACAAGGACTACCAGCTCTGGGTCGAGCGCATCGAAGGCGGCGAATACGCCGGGGTCTACATTGAAGACGGCATGGTTTTGCGATCAAAGGCCAACAATGCCTGATACCGAGGCACTGTCGCAGTCGCCGTTACAGCCTGCGCCATCGCCGCGCCGCACTGCGAAGCCGCGCGACACCGATCCATTCACCATATGTGTTGATACTCGCGAGCAACTCCCCTACACATTCTCCAGCATCCGTCGAGCCGCGTTCCCGTGGTTTGTGCGGACCATTGGGCTACGAACCGGGGATTGTCAGCTCGCGTGCGATGAATGGGCGAGCGACGATGAATCGTGCCGCATTGTGGTTGAACGCAAGACTCTCTCCGACCTATACAGCACGATGTCATCGCGACGGACGCAATTCAAGGCGGAGTTCACGCGCATGGCACAATTCGGCTACGCCGCACTGGTCATCGAGTCGCCGTGGTGTGCCGTCGCCCGGCCCGATGCGCACCTCAGAATGCCGACGCGGATGAATCCCCGTTCGGTCGTGCAATCCCTGCTCGCCTGGTCAATCCGATATCACGTGCATTTGTTCGCATGCCCTGATCGCGGATTCGCAGAGCAGCTCACGTTCCGGCTCCTGGAATGGTGGGAACGACTCCGGCGACGCGGGGAATTGCCGCAACGCGGCGCGCCGCCAGCGTCGCCGTCGCCAGCTCCGCCACCGCTGCGGCCGCGCTCGTAGCCGCTACCGTTGCAATTGTCGCACCGTACCGCATCGTGCCGCACCGCATCGCACCGCATCGCACCGCACCGCAAGGACGCGCTCCCCGCCATGCAGCCGATCGATCGAATCCTGCCTGCTCTCCAGGGCGTGTTGCCGACTGGGCCGGGGAAGTGGTCTGCCAAATGCCCGGCGCATGACGACGGGAAGCAATCGCTCTCCGTCGGGATCGGGGAAGACGGCCGCGTGCTCGTCAAGTGCCACGCGGAATGCTCGCAGCTCTCAATCGCGGCCGCACTCGGCCTGAAGTGGGGCGAATTCTTCCCGGACAACGATCGCGGCTCAGCAGGTGGAGGCAAGCGGAGCAGCGGCCGTCGTACCGGCAAGCGACGCGCGCCCGGCTCGAAGATCGTGGCCGTGTATGACTACAGAGACGCGACCGGCGAGCGGCTGCTGTACCAGACGGTGCGATTCGAGCCGAAGGATTTCGCCCAACGTCGCCCCATGCGCGACGCCGTCGGCAATTGCCAGCTCAATGATCGCGGCGAGCCGGAATGGGAGTGGAATCTTCGCGGGATCGATCGCGTGCTGTACCAGCTTCCGCGAATCGTCGCTGCACCTGGTGCCGACGTGTTGATCGTCGAGGGCGAAAAGGATTGCGACACGCTGATCGCCGCCGGCTTTCTCGCCACGACCTGCCCGCAGGGAGCCGGAAAATGGGAGCGGCTCGCCGACGATTCGGCGCTTGCCGGCCGACGTGTGACGATCATCCCGGACGCCGACGAACCGGGCCGTAGGCATGCCGACGACGTTGCCCGCAGGCTCCGCAGCCGATGCGACGTGCGGGAGTTGGTCTTGCCGGCGGTGCTGAATGGCCGGCCGATCAAGGACATTGCAGGCTGGTTCGCTGCCGGCGGCACCGCGGCCGAGCTGCACGACCTGCTTGCGTCCGCCCCGCCGGCGAAGGCCGCTGAATCGGGCGAAGCCCCACGGCCCGGCGCTTTGCCGAAAATCGGCGAACGCGACGCCGATGGACGAATCGTGCTTTCCACAAAGATCACGCTCCCAACGGCAAAGGCGTTCATCCAGGAATTCCACTCGCACCCGAACGGGCCGACGCTGCTCTGCCAGGGCGAGACGTTCTACCGATGGACTCGCAACCGCTGGGAACTTGTTGATGACTGCGCGGTCAGCGCCGACCTGTACCGCTGGCTCGCGACCGCACGCGCAATCAGTGACGACGTGCTCATCGATTTTCCGGCACGACGGGCAACGGTGCTCGACGCCATGCACGCGCTGGGGGCGGAAGCGTATCTCGGGACCAGCTCGACCGCTCCGTGCTGGTTGACTTCCCCCGCATGGCCCCCCGCCGCCGGGCAGGATGGACTCAGCCCGCGTGACATTGTGCCGTGCAAGACCAGCCTGCTGCATTTGCCGTCGATGACAGCGCTTGTCCCGACGCCGCGATTGTTCAGTACACATGCACTCGACTTCGACTACCAGCCCGACGCCCCTGAGCCGTTGTGTTGGCTCCAGTTTCTCAATGACGTGCTCGGCGATGACTTGCAGGCATGGGATTTGCTTCAGGAATGGTTCGGCTATTGTCTAACCGGCGATACGTCCCAACAGAAAATGCTCATGATCGTTGGGGCACGGCGCGGCGGGAAGGGTACAATCGCTAGAGTTCTGACGCAACTGATCGGAGTCGCCAACATCGCATCGCCGACCACGACAGACCTGGCTTCGCAATTCGGGCTGGAATCTCTGATCGGGAAATCGCTCGCAATTATCAGCGACGCGCGGTTCAAGGGCGAGGGCATTCATGCTGTTGTCGAACGCCTGCTGTGTATCAGCGGCGAAGACACGATCACGATCCCCCGCAAACACAAGCAATCCGTCACGGCCCGACTCCCGCTGCGAATCATGATGATGACGAATGAACTCCCTGAGCTGAGCGACGCATCCGGGGCGCTCGCCAGTCGCATGGCGATGATTCGACTGCAACGCAGCTTTGCCGGCCGGGAGGATTCAACGCTCGAAGCAAAGCTGCTCGCCGAACTCCCCGGAATCCTGAATTGGGCAATCGGGGGTTGGCACAATCTCCGCAAACGCGGGCGGTTCGAGCAGCCCGTGTCCGGTGAAAATGCAATTGCCGAAATGGAAGACCTCAGCTCGCCGGTCGGGGCGTTTGTCCGCGATCGATGCGCCATCAACCCTGACGGCCGAGCCTACATATCCGACCTGTACGCGCACTGGCGGGCTTGGTGCGATGAAAACGGCCGACGCTGGCCCGGGACCGTCCAGCATTTCTGCCGCGATCTGGTGGCCGTTGTGCCGACCGTAACGCGGCGCCGTGACTACAACGGCGGCGCAGGGCGGTTTTATCAGGGAATCGAAGTTCGGCATGAGTTCGTACATTCAACGGGGAAGTTCCACAACGAATGGTGAGGATTGGAATGTTTGGCAATTTGTGGTTTATTCAGTCGGCGAGCTGCTCAGGCCAGGCGGCCTTGATCTCTCGGCTGAATTGCGCACTGAAGTGCTCGCAGTCGGCAAGGCGGCAAAGCGGCCCGATAATGTTCGGCTATCAACTTAGACGCGGAAACGCGCACGGCAAAACGGGAGCGGTTTTAGTGCCGCGAGTGCCGCGACCTGGTGCCGCGACCTTTCGAGGGTCGCGGCACCACGTAAATGCTTCATTTGCAACTCGTTATGTCGTTTGGTGCCGCGAGTGCCGCGACTACCCCCAAAACTTTTCCCATGTGCGCGCGAGAGAGAGTGCGCAAGTGCGCAACGGTGCATTGAATGTCGCCGTGAGGTGGTTTCTACGTGATAACTTCTTGGGGTAGTCGCGGCACTCGCGGCACCAAACCGCATATGCCCATGAGATTCCACGACTTACGTGGTGCCTGGACCCCCGAAAGGTCGCGGCACCAAGTGTTGAGGTCGCGGCACCAGCAGCCGGAACCGGTTTATGCGATCCGCACGCGCTCCCGGGTTCCCTTTGCATCGAATTTTCGGCCTGCAAGTCGCGCTCCGCCTGGCCGCGCCCAGCACGAGGCAACGGCACGAGAAAATCGAGGGGCTGGGTAGGTTCTTCGGGCAGCCCGGGGGCGGGCACCCCCCTCGCGGAACGGCTCCCGGATCGTAGTGAGTTTGTTTTTTTTATCGGCCGCAATGGCGGTCGGAATGGAGACTGAGATGGTTTCGACTCGGGACGGAATCCCGCCCGAGCGGCCGGCGTCAGCTTGGGGTTCGTCGCGCGCTGCCGTGCTCTGCTTCCTTGAGCACTTGGAGAGCGACGTGCTGTTGAGCTGGGAGCTGCTCGCAATCGCCCTCCATGCCGATGGCAGGACTTTGAAGTGCCGGCATATCTCGCCTCAGCGGTTGCAGAACTTTGTTCGCGTCGAATTCCCTGATGCGATGCGGGCCTTAGGCGTAGTCTTCGGCGACGACGGCGCGATGTGGCCGTTGCCGTTGGCCGAGCGTCTGGCGACTTGCGCCATGATTCGCTGCGGAGGGTAATTGCAGTGACGGCCAAACGGAGCAAAGCGGCACGGCGCACGACCGGCGCTACCGGTGTTGCCGACGTTGCTGGCACTGCCGATGCTGCTGGCGCTGTTGGCGCATCCGATGCGACCATCGCAGCTGCCGGCAATTCCACCACGCCGACGACGCGGCGACGCGCGAAGAGTGCAAGCGACCGATTCGCTGCATACGAGCGCGTGAAAGAGCAGGCCCGGGCGCGCAATCTGGAGCTGTCGCGGAGCGGGCGAGACATTGGCCCCTCGCCGCCCGTGGTGAATCCTGCTCGGCGGGATGAATGCCGCAATGACCTGGAGCGGTTCTGCTTGTCCTACTTCCCCAAGCTGTTCACGATTCCGTTTTGCAGCGATCATCGCATTGCAATCGGGATGATGCAGCGCGTCGTCATTGATGGCGAGCTGTTGGCGTTGGCAATGCCGCGAGGTTTTGGCAAGACCACACTTTGCGAAATTGCGTGCCTGTGGTCTGTGCTGTATAGCCGGCGACGTTTCGTGCTGCTGGTCGGCAGCGATCGCGGGCACGCCGAGCAAATGCTTGATTCGATTCTTGCTGAGCTTGAGACGAATGATTTGCTGCTGGAAGATTTCCCGGCCGTGTGCTTCCCGATTCGGGCATTGGAAGGCATTCATCAGCGAGCTGTTGGGCAGACGATTGGCGGACGGGCAACACGGATCAGCCTCAAGGCCGATCGCGTGGTGTTGCCGACAGTTGGCAGCAGTGAATGCAGCGGGTCGATCATCTCTGTTGCCGGCCTGACTGGCCGTATTCGCGGGATGAAGCACAAGACGGCTGAGGGGGCGAGCCTGCGCCCCGATATGGTGCTGATCGATGATCCGCAAACCGAGGAAAGTGCCTGGTCGCCGTCACAGTGCGCGACTCGGCTGCGAACCATCAACGGGGCGGTGCTTGGGCTGGCCGGACCGGGACAGAGACTCGCGGCGTTCGCGACCGTGACCGTGGTCCGAAGCGGCGACATGGCCGACGAACTGCTCAGTCGTGACCGCAACCCACAGTGGCGCGGGCAGCGAACACGGATGGTGGTTGCATGGCCGAGCGACGAACGGCGGTGGGAGCAGTACGCAGAGCTTTACCGCCAGGCACTGCGCGATGATCGCTCTCCGCGCGAAGCGACGGAGTTCTACCAGTCGAATCGGGGAGCGATGGACGCTGGCGCCGTGGTTGCATGGCCCGAAAAGCACTACCCCGACGAATTGTCCGCGATTCAGCACGCGATGAATCTGCGGATTCGCCAGGGGCGGGCCGCGTTTGCCGCCGAGTACCAGAATGACCCGATCGATGATCGCGACGATTCCGCGCTTGCGCGGCTGTCGTCGCAAGACCTGCTGCGCCGGGGCAGCGGCTTGCCGCGCGGAGTTGTTCCGCATGATGCCGTGTGTGTGACGGCATTCGTCGATGTCATGGAGCGCGCCCTGTATTGGTGCGCTGTGGCATGGAAAGCGGATTTCGGAGGGACGGTGATCGACTACGGGACCGAGCCGGAGCAGGAGTCGGAGTATTTCACGCTGCGACAAGTGCGACGCACGCTTGCGTCGCAGGCGCCCGGAGCCGGGCCGGAAGGGGCGATTCGTGCCGGCCTTGATCGGCTGGTCATGCGACTGGCGTCACGGCGATGGAGGCGAGAGGGCGACGCGAACATTGCCACGGTGCTCGATCGCATTCTTGTTGATGCCGGCGACAACACGGCGCTGGTCTATGACTTCTGCCGGGCGAGTGCGGCCGCAGTCTATCCGTCGCACGGGCGGTACATCGGGCCGCTGGCCCGGCCAATGGCAGAGTACGAGGCCCGGCCGGGCGAGCGGATTGGGCTGGACTGGCGAATGCCGATCGGTACTCGCGGGCTGCGGCACGTGAACTTCGACGCGAATCGTTGGAAAAGTTTTGTGAATCGTCGCTTGCTGCTTGCGGTCGGCGACGCCGGGGCGATCACACTGTTTGGTGGCGGCGCTTCCGGCGGAGCTGCGGACCATCGCATGTTCGCCGATCACTTGTGCAACGAGCGGGCCGAGCTGCTCAGCGGGCACGGTCGAACGGTGGAGGTCTGGAAGCCGACGCGAGTGGGGACAGACAACCACTGGTGGGATTGCCTGGTCGGGTGCGCGGTGGCGGCGAGCGTTCATGGCTTGGCGCTGCCTGGGATCGATTCGCGCCGCCGTGTGCCGCGGGCAAAGCTGAGTCAGCAGCTTGCGCGGGCGATGTCGCGACGTGCGGAATAGCAGTAGTGGCGATTGCGACGGTGACGATCGATGCGGTAATGGCGATCAGGGTCCGAGCGATTGGAAGTGCACACATGGCGAGGAAACAAGGAGGCGAGCGCAAACGACCTGGACTTCCGACCGAGCGCCCGGCGGAGCTTCCGGCCGGCGGCACGGGCGACGACGGCGCTGCCGCAGCTCGCAGCGATGCGACAATGCGCGAGGCAGAGTTCGTTGACCAGGTGCGTCGTGGAGTACGCTGTAGGCGGTGCGGATGCTGCGATTTTCGGGTTCTGTGGACGCGCCAACTGACAGATCGGCGCATTCGCCGATGCCGCGTGTGCAGATGTTGCGACTCGCGAATCAATACGACCGAGGTCGTTGACGAATAGTCGGACGGCGTCAAGGTCACGAACCATCCTCTGGCCGATTTGGTCGCGGCTGCGAAATTTCTGGACCAGCGCGCTGCGGCGCGTCGCAAATGTCGCGGGATTCGTTTGATGCGGTTTGTCCCGCCGGAAAACGCCTGATATGTCGCTGTGGTCATGGTTCACTGGCCAGCTTTCGCAGCGGCGCATTGCTGCCCGCGGATCGCGGACTTCTCGCGGTCTGCGCGGCGCATCCGGCGCAATCATGGCCGGATTTGATGCCGCGCGCACGACGAATGACAACTGGAGGCGATGGGAGCATACGGACGGCCTGTCGGGCGACGCGGCCGCAAGCCCCGAAGTGCGGCGCATTCTGCGGGAGCGCGTCAACTACGAGTGGATGAACAACCCGCACCTGTACGGCCAGGTGCTCATCATCGCGAATGACGTGGTCGGGCGCCGCGGGCCGCGACTCCAGCTCCGGTCTGGCGACGAAGTGCTGGATTTCGCGGTTGAACGATTGTGGCGCGCTTGGGCGCGCGAGATAAAGCTCGCGGAAACGTTGCGGCTCATGGTGAAGTCGCGAATCCTGCGGGGCGAAGTGTTCGGGCTGTTGCACTACAACCCCGAACTGCGATCGCCGGTCAAGCTCGATCTCATGCTCATCGAGTCAGACCAGGTTGCAACGCCGGAGCTGTGGATGGGAACTGGCGATCCCAGCGCAACGGACGGAATCGAATTCGATGAGCATGGCAATCCGTCGGTGTACCACGTCCTGAAGTCGCATCCGGGCGACGTGCGCTCTGTTGCGGCCATGACTCGCAACGATTACGAGCGCATCCCGGCGTCTGAAATGCTGCATTACTTCCGCGCCGATCGGCCTGGTCAGCGCCGCGGAATTTCCGAGCCTGCGTCTGCGATCAACCTGTACGCGGATCGTCGCCAATTGCGCAATGCGACGTTGGATGCGGTCGAAATGCAGGCCCGTCTGGCGGCGTTCATCGAACAGGAAAGCGGCGGGGAGCCGTCCGAGCCGGACGACGACCTGAATTTTTCTGAGCTGCAAATGGTGCGGCGGGCGGCGATGTTTCTGCCGCCGGGGTGCAAGCCGTCGTCGATCAAGGCCGATTCTCCAAACGCGAATCTGGTCGATGTGGACCGCGGCTGGGTCGTGGAAGCCGGCCGCAGCATGGGCCTGCCACGGAATATCTCGACTGGCGATTCATCGAGCTACAACTATGCCAGCTCGCGATCTGATCGCCAGAATTACGATCGCGCGACCGAGATTGCCCATGATCTGATCGAGACAACCGTTGTCGATCGTCTGTTTGTGAAATTCTGCATATTCGCCAATGCCGCGCAAGTGCTTCCGGCGTCAGGCCGCAGACATCTACCCACGGCATTGGACCCGCTCCGCTTAGTTGACTTTGAATGGATTTGGCAGCGGGTGGAGCACGTTGACCCGCTGAAGAACGCGGCTGCGGTCGAGCGCGATCTTGCAAACAATGTCACGACGCTCGCGGAAGTGTGTGCGCGTCGCGGCGAGGATTGGCAGGACGTGCTGAGGCAGCGCGGCGCCGAAATGGAGGCGGCTGCGAAGCACGGGATTTCTGTCCGCTCGGCGTTGAGCGGTCCAGCCGCAGAATCGGCAATGGACGTGCTGGCCAAGCTGCGCGACGGCGCGATTGTGCTGGACGCAGCGGTTGAATTGCTGGCCGCGCTGGGAGTTCCGCGCAGCAACGCAATCGTCATGGCGCGACGAACGCACAGTTCCGCGAACGATCGCACGAGCAGCGCGGATGAACTCCGATTTCAGCGCGAAGTGCTCGTTGAATTGCTGAGGGGCGGCGAAGTGGCAAGCGAGTTCCGCCGCACGATCGACATGCGAAAGCTGCTGGCGGATTTGGGGATGGCGGCTACGGACGGCGAGGTCGCCGGCGACCAATCGGGAGGCGAGTTGGAAGTCGCAGACGACGCCGCCTTCGCGGAGCCGGTTGGGAGCGCGACATGAAACGTAACAAACATCGACGGCGCAAGGCGGCGGCACTTGCTGCCGATTCGCGGCGCATCGCACCGGCGACGTCGCAATCGCACACGATTTGCTGGACGGCCAACGCCGAATTTCAGCTGGCGGATGATGCGGTGGCAGCTGCTGCGACTGCTGGCGAATCGGCGAAGTCTGGCGGGCCGCGCAAGTTCCGGGTGCTTGCCTACACCGGCGGGGCAATTCAGCCGGGATCGCCGAATTGGCTGGACGCTCCGCTCGTGATCGACTTGTCTACGATGCGTTCCGCCGATCGCATTTCCGCGGTCGTGGACCACAATCGATCGACGTGGGGCATTTTTGGCCAGACTACAAGGGTGTCGATCGGCGTCGCCCGCATTGACATGGATGTGGCCGTTACCGGCGATCCACAGATAGAAAACAGTCCTGCGCACGTTGTGGTGTCGAACGCGGTGGGTGGTTTCGTCTGGCCTGTGAGCATTGGGGCGCGTTCATCGCGGATGGAGTTTGTCGAGGCCGGAGCCCGTGTCAAAGTCAACGGCCAGGAGTTCGCTGGCCCGATCTACGTTGGCCGGGACAGCCGGCTATTTCACGTTGCATTCGTTTCTGAAGCGGCGGATGAAGCCGCACATGCAATCGCGGCGTCGATTGCCGCACAGAGGGAGATTCCGATGAATTTTCACGAGTGGTTGGCAGCGCGGGGG
Organism: Phycisphaerales bacterium; assembly: GCA_016710275.1. Taxonomy (GTDB): domain Bacteria; phylum Planctomycetota; class Phycisphaerae; order UBA1845; family Fen-1342; genus H1-PLA3. The sequence continues at coordinate 22,459 of JADJXS010000002.1, read as the reverse complement.
TTCGCCGATCCGGCGCAGCTCTCCGATCAGCAGCGGACTTCGCTGCGCACCCTGTTTGACGCGGAGGCATCCGCGGCTCGCGGCCCCGATTCCGGTGCGCCGCCGCGGGCGCGTCGCAACGTTGCCGCTCCGGCCGTGGCGGATGTGGACGATGACGACGATGCCGATGACGACGACGATGTCCATGCCGGCGGGATGGACGCAATCGACGCCGCCGTAGATTCGGTGCGTCGGCGGAATCGGCGCGAGAGCGAGATCGTCGAGCTGGTCGCATCCTTTTCGAATCGATACCCCGACATGGTCGAGTCGATCGCCGAAGAGGGGCGGCGGGCGACGCAGGTTAACATGTCTCCGCGCCGCCTGGAGACGGCGCTGCTCCGCATAACCAGCGGTCGGGTGGTGAACAATGCCGTTCGCGCCAGCGGGTCCGATGTTGGAGTTACTGGCGAAGTGCTGGAGTGCGCGTTCGCGCGTCAGCTCGGTCTGCGCGGCATCGAGCGCGACTATTCGCCCGCGGTCTTGGATGCATCCGCCCGCCGCTACCGTCGCGGCATTTCGCTGACGGAGTTGATCCAGGTAGTGGCCGCTCCGCACATGCGCGGCCAGTGCAGCATCCGGTCCAACTACCACGACACGCTTGAAGCGGCGTTCACGCCTGCCCGTGGCGATTTTCTGGCGTCTGCGCCGTCAACGATCGACCTGCCCGGCATCTTGAGCAACGTCGCGAACAAGATGCTGCGCGAGTATTTCCTCGGTTTGGAAACCGCGTGGCGCGACGTGGCGGCGATTGAGTCGGTCAGCGACTTCAAGGAAACTTCGACTTACTCGATGACTGGCGATTTTTCCTTTCGTCGCCTGGAACCGGGCGGACAGATCGAGCATGCGCAGATCAGCGAAGTCGGCTATGGCAACAAGGCCGACACCTACGCGCGTTTTACCGTGCTTGATCGGCGCGACATCATCAACGACAGCATGGGCGCGCTCACCGGCGTGATGCGCCGGCTGGCGAACGGCGCTGCGCAGGGATTCAACACGGCGTTCTGGACGGAGTTCAATTCTGCTCGTGCGTCGTTTTTCACCGAGCCGCGCGGCAATCGCCTTGCTGCCGGCGCCGGGACCGCGTTTTCGATCAAGTCGCTTGAGGCGCTGGAGGCACTTGTTCGCAAGCAGACCGGCCCTGACGGCGCTCCTCTCGGCCTCTTGCCGCGCGTGCTGCTTGTTCCGGCCGATCTCGCGGTGAAGGCTGCGGTTGCCACCGGCAGCATCGAGACGCGCACCTTGCCGGAAGCCAGCTCCGGTACGAGCGCCGAGAAAATCGTCGGCACGACGAATTATTTCTACGGCAAGTATCGCGTGGTCAGCAGCGCGTACCTCGGCTCGGCGGCGCTCGGCGGGAACGCGACAGCGTTCTTCCTGCTTACGGACCCGGCCCAGCTCCCCCTCATCAGTGCCGTGTTCTATAACGGGCAGCAGGTTCCGACGGTCGAGAGTGCTCGCCTGGACTACGACCGGGCCGGGATCAGCATGCGTGGTCTGTTCGACTTCGGTGTTCGCTTGCAAGAGTACCGTGCCGGGGCAATGTCGCCCGGCGCGTGATTCGTCGCATTGGCGGCGTGAATGATGTACAGAGACAATGACGCGCTGCTCAGCGGCGCGTGTGACAGGAGAGAGTCATGACGACTGAATCTGCTCTGGTCCGCGGACCCGAGAGTGCGAAGTACACCGCGATTGCTGCGGTCAAGTCCGGTGACATGGTCATGCTCCCGTGCGGCTTGGCGGGCCAGGCGTCGGCTAGCGTTGACGCCGGCGAGCTGGTCGGCGTGCTGACTGAGGGCATCGTCGAGCTGACGAAGACGGCCGGCATCGCGCTGCTTGCCGGCGGCGACGTGTTTTGGGACATCTCGGCCGCTTCGGCGACGTTCGCGCCTGGGGTCGGGACTGCGGATTTTTTGTGTGGTGTCGTTGAAGCCGATGCGGCGGCGGCGGACACCACGGTTCGCGTCCGGCTCAATGCCCGTGCGCGATATGTGGTCGATCTCGAAGCCTCCGCGGTCAACGGATCGAACGGCTGGACCAGCGCGAAGACGGCCGGCGGGAGCATGGACACGGGGGCGTCCGGCCTCCCGGCTCCGGGCCGCTACCGGCTGAATCTGTCGAGCGCGAACGAGGCGCAGGCCATTTACGTCACCAGCGATCGGACGATTCCGGCCGGCGCCGGTGCGATTTTTGAGGCTCGGATCGCGGTCACTGCGACCGGCATGGATTCTGGTGTCGATATCGACGTCGGCCTGGCGACTGGCGGTCACGCGAGCGACTTCGAGGCCGTGTCGCATTTTGCGGCGTTTCACTTCGACGGCGCGCTGGACGTGCTCACGCATTCTGACGATGGATCGACCGATCGCGCCCCGGCGGACTCGACGATCAACGCGACCGAGGCGACATTCCACGAACTGTGGATTGACGCTCGCGACTCCGCGAACGTGCAGTTCTATTTCGACGGCGCTCTGATCGACACGGAGCTTTCGCCTCGGGTGTTGACGGCTGCGGCCGGTCAGCCGCTCAAGGCGATCGCGATGATGGAAAAGGCGGCGAGCACGGCGGTCGGCCTGGTCCAGGTGGCCAAGCTGCGCGTGCGCTGCCAGGCGGAGTAGTTAGCCCCCGGTGCTGTGCCTTCCGGTGAAGGCCCGGCGAAGCAGGTGTGGTACGTTCCGAGCCATGCCTGTTCTTTGCCGGGCGACCCGGGGCAAGTAACTGTTGGCCGGAGTCGCGGTGAGCAACCTCCTTGATCGCGGCGCGAGAATGCTGGACCGGCTGCGAAAGCAGTCGATGTCCGGTGTCGTGACATATCGCCGTGGCTCGGCAGAGGTCTCTGTTTCGGCGGCGCGGGGCGTGAGTCGATTTGACACGATCGATGACTCCGGCGGCGTGCTCGCTGTGACCAGTGAGGATTTTTTGGTCAGCGCGTCAGACCTGGTTCTGGACGGCAACGTAACCACGCCGATGCGCGGCGACGTGATCGAGGCCGAAGAAGGCGGGCGGACACGGCAGTATGCCGTGCTTCCGCCGACCGGCTCGACGCCGTGCTGGCGCTGGGCCGACGGATTCCGGTACACGATCCGCATTCACGCTCGGCTGTCGCCGGGCGCCGGAGCATAGTCACGATGACTTCTACGTCGCTGGCAGAGGTGGTTCGCGATGAGATCAATGCCGAGACGTGGAGTCCGGCACTTACTGCGGTCATGCGATTGCGCCCGGTGCTTCGCATTGCCGACGACGGACCGCAGCCGATCGACGACGAATTGCCGTTGGACCAGCTTCAGGTGATCGTGATTCCGGGCCGACGCCAAATTTCCAGAGCGGCGCGCGGTGCATATCGCGTGACGATTGAGGTGGCGGTCACGATTGCGCAGATCGCGTCCGAGGCGGATGTGATCGATGAGCTGGACGGGCTGACAGACTCGATGGACGTGTTCTTGGCAGATCGACGATTGGCGGCGCTTCCCCAAATGATGTGGCAGGCGTCGAACATGGACGTGCCGTGGCGTCCGAGCGTGTTCCACGAACAGGGCGTTTACATGGCGACGCTGGATCTGACGTATGCGGCGATCGAAACGCCGTAGCGTGCCAGCAGCCGGGAGTGAATCATCATGGCTTCAATGGGTTCTGAGGCAAGGCTGTACTACAAGGTCGGCCGCGTGAGCGCGGGCGGCAGCTTTCTGTTGGCGGGGCTGGTGCGCAACGTCTCGCCGGAGATGACGCGCATTTTTGCTGATGCCAGCGTGCGCGGCGACAGCACCAAGCGCGGCGTGGTCGGCATGCGCGACATGACGATTCGGGTTGAGGTTATGTATGACCCGGCCGTTGCGACGCTTGAAGCATTTCGCGCTGCGTACTTTTCCGCGACAAGTGAGGCCGGCGTGCTTGCGCTCCAGGTGCTCGACAAGCTGAAGGACGGCAGCGCCCGCGGCATTCAGGGCGATTTCGTCGTGTCGAGTTTTTCCAAGCGAGAGGAATTGGACGACGTGCAGATGTTCGAGGCCGAGCTTCGGCCGGCATTGACGGATGGTGCCGGCGACGTGACCTGGATCACTGGCCAGTAGGCCGGCTGCGCTGCGGTGTAATGCGGCATGACGCAACGCGACGCAGCGCGACGCAACAATCTGCTGGCGGCGAATGACGTCGCCGGCGAAGGATAGTGACGATGAACAGCACGCTTCGCATTTTCGGAGATGTCGGGGGTCTTCCGCTGGATTCTACGCTGATTCTGGAGGCCAGCGGCCGGCGCAGCGACGTGATCGCGCCGAATGCCGCCAAGACGGCAACCCTGACTACGCGCAGCAGCGATTCCGCTGGAACGCTGACTGTGGGGTCCGGCCACGGAATCACGACCGGCTCAACGATCGATCTGTATTGGGCCGGCGGATCGCGCCACAACGTCACGGTCGGAACCGTATCGGGCACGAACGTGCCGATCAGCAGCGGGGCCGGCGATGCTCTGCCGTTGCAGGGCGAAGACACCTGCCTTGCCTGCGTGGTCAAGACGCTGGACGTGGACTTCGACGCGGCGAAGCTGGAGGCGATGGCACTGACCTGCGCCAATCGTGCGATTGTCACGTTCTTCGACGAAAACGATGCGATCATTGCATCGATTGTGTTGCCGGGTGGCGAGCCGCACCTGTGGTATGCCAGCAGCGGGTTTGACGGCCCACTTGGCACGTCGGACCAGATCGCGTACGCGCAAGTGACCAGTGTTGCAACGTCGCCCGGCAGCTCGGACGCGATCGGGCTTGGGCTGCTGATCGACAGTGCGTAGCGCCGCGACTGATTCAGGTGGTGTTTGGGTGGTTTCGTTGGTCGGGCAGTGGCCGATGGCAAGGACAAGCAGGCATGGCGGTTGTGACAATTGGTGATGAGCAGTTCGTGCTGCGGATCGACTTGCGCATTGGAAGGCGCATTCGCGATCTGTCCGGATGGAATCCATTTGACCTGTGGCGGGATGAGGCCGCTGCCGGAAGGCTGGACGATCCGCTCCTGCTCGCGGATGTTCTGTGGGCGATCGTGTCGGCCGAGCCGCGGGTTGCCAATCGCGGAAAGGACGCACTTATCGATTGTCTTACTGGCGACGTGCTGGCGGCGGCGCGAGACGCGGTACTTGACGCGGCGATTGATTTTTTCCCGCAGCGCCAGCGCGACATCCTGAAGCAGCTCGTGGCGACGCACCGGGAGCAGATCGGCCGCGCGCTGGCGAAGGTAGAGGTCGAGCTGCTGGCGCATGCGGCGAGCAGCGATTCTGCGTCGAACGGCACTGCTGCGAACTTGCCGGGATCGTAGGCGTCGATCCTGCCGGGTTGACGCTGCGCGATCTGGTCATCATGGCCGAGAGTGCGGAGCGTGCGGAATGGCGTCGGACGGCGGCGACAATGGCAGTGATCGCGTCTGCGGCGGGCGCGAAGAATGTGCGGCCGGAAATGTTTGACCCGTGGGAATATGCCGATCGTCGTGCTCGCGAGCGAGAGGACACGATAACGGTCGAAGAACTCGGTCGAATGCTCGGAGCACGTGGCGTTCCACCGCCGCCCGTACCGTGAATGCTCGGGATGTATCGCGGGGGCACTGTGCCGCAGGGAGTGGCCATGTCTGGGATCAAGCCTGACGGCGATCGTGTCGAGCTGCGGCTGCCTGCCTGGTTCAGCACTAGTCTGATTGGTGCATTCGTCCTAATCACGATCTCGTTGTTCAAGTTGTCTTGGACGATCGGCGTCATGCATGCCGACCTGGAACACCTGAAACGCGCAGTCTTCGGGAGTCGATGATGCGAAAGCACAGCTATGTGATGTGTCAGAGGCAGGCGCGGCGCATGAGCGTTGCGCTATGGTTGGTTTCTCTGGCCCTGTTCGTCGGATTGATGATCGCGCTTGGCGGATGCACCGCGGCGCATGACGTGGCGATCCTTCAGGCACGGACGGCGTACCACGCGGCCGTGGACGGACACGCCCGTGGCCTGCAAGCGATGCAAGAGGAGCTGCTTGAGCGTATCGCGCGGCAGAACACGGAGCTGCAACGGGCGTTGGTCGAAGTGCGTTCGGCGCGATTCCTGGATCGGCACACCGACGACGACGGCGGGTTGGTCAGTCGCGACGCCGCGGGGAACATTGTCCCCATGCCGCGGGAGCAGCTTGAGGCGTTCCTTGCGGACCGCGACGCGCAACTTCGCGCCGCGACCGAGCAGTCCCGGGCGGCGGATGCCGTTGTGCAGCAATTCCGGGCCGGACGCGAGCAATTGATTGCCGTGACGGCCCGGCTCGCGGCCCGCGAAATCCAGTGGCAGGAGGCGAAGGCGACGGCGCAAGCTGAGCTGGATCGCGTCTTGACCGCGATCGGATCGTTGGCGGCCGGCATTGGCGCTGGGGTCGTGGTCGCTCCGTAGCGCGGTGTGGGCCGAATCGAACTTGCGGGGGAATGGAGAATTCGCACATGGCAGGGACCGGATCGACAAATGATCGCATGGATGGACCGGGCGCTGCGGAGCGCCCAGCGGTGTCTCAGGATGACGTGCGGCGCGTGAGCGCTGCGCTGGGTGAGTTCGAGCGGCTGACCCAGGAAGTTGACCGGGCGATTTCCGTTGCGGATGCTCGCGTTGCTGCAATGGCAAGCGCCGCGGACATGGTCGGCCGCGTGTTCGACCAGGTCGTGCGATTGGTGTCTCCCGCATTGTTGTCGAAGGCGAATGGCGCGCCCGCCGCGGAAACGAGTCGCGGCGTGCGGCGCATCGCCGCAGACCATGTGTCTCAGTTGCTGGCGTCTGCCCCGGAGGATCGGGCAACGTCAATCGCGTCAATGATCCAGGCGCTGCTCGGAGAAAGGCGGTAGGCGACATGCCAGAGATTCATGACTCGGACAGTCCGGTTGCTCCGGTGGAAGCGACCATCGACATTCCGGCGGGGCCGCGGCGCTCGCCGTGGTGGGCACTGTCGAGTCGGAAGGTTCAGGTCGCAATCGCGACGATGGTCGTGTCGCTCGCGGCTCGGTGGGGGTTTCAGGTTGACCCGGAGATCGCCGTCACGCTGATCGGTCTCGGCGCAGCGATCATCCTGGGCATCGCAGCCGAAGACGCGGCGACGAAGCTGGCGGCGTCCGATGTGGAGAAGTACTGACTATGGCAATGGTGATTGCGGACAACATCAAGCCGAGGCTGCTGGTACAGACTGCACTTGCCGCGGTCCGGCGACAGATTGCGCGTGAGACGCAGGGGTTCTCCAATGAGCTGCTGTCGGATTTCTTGGTGCAGTTGATCGCGGAATCGCAGCGGCACCGGTCAGTGCTCGGCAAGTTTATCAATGGTCATGCGAGCGGCCAGGCGAGCGGCCAGGCGAAGGGAACAAAGTGACGATCAGGCACACGTTTGAGCGCGGATTCATCGGGCGGGCGATCTATTTTGGGCCGTCCGGCTGGCGTGTCATGGGCAATGTCGGCGAGCAGTGGGTCGTGCGTGATGAATCGGGATCGGTGGAGCTGCTTCCGCCGCCTCCGTCTCCGATGTACAGCGAATATGCGTACTTGCGGGGCATTGCTGCGGCGGGGAATACGCATACGCCGGGCGGGCTGGAAGGGTTTCGCGCGATGCGCGACACGACCGGCTGGTCGATCGAGCCGCCGTATTTCGCGGGCGGGATTGCCGGGCAGGCGAAGCGACCGGCTCGGGCGCTCGGCCTGTCGGCGAGCGGCGGGCTGTACCTGGATGACCCATTCGATTCGTTCGAGGCAATAGGCGCGTCGTTGCTCGGGACACAATACGGGCTGACGCGCGTCGGCTCGGCCCGCGTCATGGCGATCATGCAGCCGCGTGGCATGCGGCTCATTGGCGCTGTGGAGCCGGCGCTGAATGACTGGCTTCCGTTCGGCTACGACGACAACACGGGCGAGTTCGTCGCCGCGCCGGAGTCCGAACTCGATCTCTTGCATCGCGTGCCCATTGCCGGCGGGGCTGCGCGGCCGCTGTGGTACGGCACGGCTGCCGGCGTCGGAAGCGCCAACGTGCGGGCGTATGGCGCGGCGGCGATTGGTGCGGCTCGCAGCATTGGCGTGGTCGAGCGGGGCGGCACGATTCAGTACGTCCCCGACGCCGAGCGCGTTGTGGGTGTGACTGAAGGTGGCGAATTGATCCTGGTTCGGCTCAAGAATCGTGGGCCGTGGGCGGTGATTGGGTTATGAACGCAATGCGAACGATTGTCGGGCTGTGCGCGACGGCTGCGATCGGGGCGGCGGCGTGCTGCGAGTTTCTTTGGCATTTCCGCGGCAAAGTTCCGGCGGTCGCGGCTGCATTCGTTGCGACGGCTGCGGACTTGCCGGCGGCATCGACTGCGGCCGCGGCGGCTGCAACGCCACCGGCAACGGCCCCGTCTGCGGCTCCAGCTCCGCCTGCGGCTACGGCGTTCGCGCCTGTGCCGGCGATTGCGCCAGCGCCGTCGGCCGCTCTGCTGAGCAGCGGGCCGGCGATTCTGCAAATCACCCTTGCGCCGACTTGGGGAGCGCGTCGCCCGCTGGCGGTGGACTACGTTCTGAACGTCCAGGTGCGGAGCGCGCCGGATGATGCTTCGGCGGCTGCGGAATGGCGCGCCTGTGTCCGCGCTTATCGCGCGCAGGGCACGAAGGTCGGGATGTACATTTCCGGCGATCTGTCTGATCCCGTCCAGGACGTGTACTACCCGCCGGCGACGTTGATCCCCGATCCCGCGTGGCGGTGGGGGCAGGTCCGTGCGGCGAGGGGTCGGGACGGTCTGCCTGTGGTGGCGAAGTATGGCGATTCTGCGCTGCGCTGGACGATGGACCGGTCGCATGCGCAGACCCGGGCGGCGCTGGCGAATCGTGCTATTGCATTGATCGAGCAGCGGGCCGCGGCGGCGGGTCTGTCGCCGGATTTCGTGTATCTCGACAACGCGGCGCATGTGAGCAGCGGCGGGACTGACTCGGTCGAGCATTGGTGTGAGTATGCCGAGCGGATTGCGACGGCGCTCGGCACGCCGGCATGGATCAATGTGACCGGCACGCCGGCGGCGTGGAGTCAGGCCGAATGGCAGGCGGTGGAATTTACGCAGGCCGTGCTGGAAGAGCGCGGTCTGTGGTTGGGGTTCAGCTTCGAGATGGCACACCGGGGCGTCCAGCTTTCCCCGGACTCGACTGCGAGCGCGACGGAGAGCGACGCATATGAGCGCCTTGTTGCTGTTGGCGTGCGCGTCGCATGGTTTTCAGTGTATGGAACGGATCGGGCGGCGTCTCAGCGCCGCCTGGTGGTGTTGGCGCGCGAGCAGTTCCGGGACGGGATCGGTCCCTACGTCAGTGCGAACTGGTTTCAGGCCCTGCCGGATTGGGCGGGGCCGGTGGACCGCTGGATAAGCGTTTCTCCATGATTGCGTTTTCGACACAATCCGCTGTTACGTTCGACGCAACAACGCTGGATCGTCGATGGGGAATCGCGACGGAGCGTGCGCTCGTTCATGCGGGGGCTGTTATCCGCAAAATCGCGAGGAACAGTATCAAGCCCGCTCCGCTGCGCGGCACGTTGATGGTGATTGATGGCCGAGCGGTTCGCGGCGAAGCGCCGCGTCGCTCGGCTCCGGGAAAGCCTCCGTACTCGCAGATCGAAACAAAGCGGCGAGCGGCGTTGCGAGCGGCGATGAAAGCAAAGCGGAACAATCCCAATGCGCCGGCTCCGGTTGCGGCGACTGGCGGCTGGGAGGGCCTGCGTCATATCGTTTTCCACTACGACAAGGCTACGAGGGAGCTTGTCGTGGGGCCGATCAGCCGTACGGGCGGGAAGGTGACACAGACGATGGAGTTCGGCGGCACGGTCAGCATCGTGTCGCAAGGCAAGCAGGTGAGCGTGCGGGTTGCCGCTCGCCCGTTCATGGCTCCCGCGCTTGATGCGGCCGGCCCGATCGAGCGGTACTTTCGCGGAAGGATGCACGGATGAGCGGGGCCGGTGGGATTCGAGCCGGTTCGGCGTTCGTATCGCTTCGCGCGGCGGTCGATCAGGCGTCGCTCGATCGTGCGATTCGGGGCATTCGCGCCAAGCTCGATCAGATCACTACGCATTTCGCGTCGGTCGGCAAGATGTCTGGCGATCGGTTCGCCGAAGGATTGGCGAATGGCGTTCGCCGTGTGCAGAGCCAATCGCGAGGATTTGATGTTCGGCGATTTGGGTCGCTCGATGTTCCGTCGCTGGGGCATGGGATTTTTGCGTCGGCCGGCACTGTCCTTCCGGGAGCGGCGTCTTCCGGTTTGGCAAGGGTGGCGGCGATGGCGGGGGGATTGGCGGTAGCAGCGCGTGTCGCCTTCGGTGCTGCCAACAAGGCGATGGAGGCGATTCGGGCCGCTGCGTTTCGCGTGCAAATGCAGATGCGGGCAGCGCAGGCTGGCGCCGCAGGAGCTGGTGTCGCGGGGGCGGGCATGAGTTCGGCGATAATCACTCGGCCGGATATGTCTCTCGTTCATGTTGGCGCTGGCGCGGCGGCTGCCGGCGGGATCGGACTCTTGGGGCGTGCTCTGATTGCGGCTACGGCGGTTGTCGGCGCCGGCATGGCGGTCTCGGCCGCGTCGGGGTTCGAAGCAGCAATGGCCGAGCTGCGAAGCGTAGCGAATCCGACTGAGCAGCAGTTTCGACGGCTTCGCGATTCGATTCTCGAATCCAGCGGCGAGCTCGGAATCGGTGTGAAAGAGATCGCCGCGGCATACACTACATTGCTGCGCGCGAGCGTGCCGTTGACCGACGTGCTTGGCGACGCCGGGGAGGCCGCGCTCAAGTTTTCCCGTGTTGGACAGATTGACGTGTCGTCGGCTGCGGAAGTCATGGCGGATTCGATGAAGGTGTTCAACGTGACGGCCACGGAGTCCGTCAACATTCTCAGCAGTGCCGCTGATGCTTCGAGCACCGATGTTCGCGGTATCGCACTTGCTTTTGCCCAGTCCTCTGCGGTTTGGGGGCAGGCCGGTCAGTCGATGACAGACCTGGCGGCTGCGATTGGCATCATGGCGAATGCCGGAATCAAGGGATCGGACGCGGGCACGTCGCTGAAAACGATGATGCTGCGCCTCATGGCTCCTGTTGATGAGGGAGCAAAGACAATCGAGAAGCTCGGAATTCGTGTTCGTGATGCGCAGGGCCACATGCTTGGCGCGGCGGACATCGCCGCCGAATTGCAGCGGAAACTTGGCGCTCTTGGCAGTCAAGAGCGCGACGACGCGCTGCGGAATCTGTTCGGCACGGACGCGGTTCGTGCCGGTGCGGTGATGCTGAAGGCCGGCAAGGCCGGTTTCGATGAATTCCGTGAGGCGATGTGGGCTTCGCTCACGGTCGCCGAGAAATTCGAGACGATCATGGACACGCTGACTGGCGCGTTCCAGCGACTGAAGGCGGAGTTCGGTGTGTCGCTGGTGATGATTGGTGACACCATGTTGCCTGTGGTCAAGGCCGGAGTGGATGCGCTGGCGCTCACACTTCGGGGGATCAACATGGGGGCGTCCGCGTTTGCCGGATTGGCTGGCAAATACCTTCATGGGCTGGGAATTGATGAGCCGGATTCCGCTGGCGACGCGGCCGCGAGCGGGCAGAAGGACGCGGTACTTGGCCCGGTGGCAAACCCGGAAGCCACGAAGCGCGAGCTGGAGCAATTGTCCAAGATTGACCAGGACATGGCGCGTCGTGCCCACGAAGCCCGTATCGGCTTGCTTGAAGACGAATACGAGCGATCGGTGACGCTGTTGCGATCGCGGTCCGACGCCGAACAGGCGGAGCTACGTCGCGCTGGAGCGTCACGACAAGCGCTCAACGACCTGGAACAAGAAACGATCGACAAATTTGAGGCGATGCGCCGGGAACGGAACAAGCGGATCGACGAAGAGCGCGTTCGCCTTGCGGACCAGGTGCGCGAGGCTGAGCTGCGCGGAATCGCTGATCCATACGACCGCGAAGTTGCGATGATCCGGCATCGCGCTGACGTGGATATCGCCGCGGCCCGGCGCGCGGGCGACGTGTTCCGGGAACTTGCGGCGGAGCGCATTCGCGCGATCGAGCTTGAAACCGCTGCGGCGGAACGTGCGCGCCGAATCGTCCTTGCAAACAAGGACCGCGAGCACACGATTGCGGAGCTGGACCTGCGGACGCGATTTGAGGGCATCGAGCTTGAACGCCGACTGCTGGAGCTGCAGCGCACACGGGCGATCGAACAGGCCCGGGCCGCGGGCGAGAGCGAAGACCTAGTTCTTCGCGAGTTCGCGTACCGCGAGAGGCTGATTGACTTGCAGCAGTCGGCGCAGCGGTATCAGCCGTTCACGTCGGCTGGGTTCTTCAGCGCGGCCGAAGCCGGGTTCGGCCAGGCGGGGCGCGGGCTGGAGGAAGTCGGCAGGCAGCAGTTGGAGGCTCAGCGGCGAATCGCCGACGCGACGGAGCGCACCGCACGAAACACGGCCGAGGGCGGCACTCCCCTGATGAGGTATCACTGATGGCGGCGGACCTGCTCCGCAAGTCTGGGTTCCCGCAGTTCACCGTCGGCCAGACGTTGGCCGCGCGGGATGAGTTCGTGCTCGCGATGGGTACGCCCGCGTCGTCTCAAGAGGCGAACGAAGCGGCTGCGTCGCTTGTTCCGCTGACGATTGCCTACGACGATGCCGAGTTGATCCATGTGCCGCGTCGCTCGTTTGCTGTCCGCGAGCTGAGCGCGGACCGTGTGTACTGGACCGTCGAGGCGGACTACGGCTTCGACTCGCGCCCGCTGTCGGCCGTGCGATCAACCGAGCAGGCAACCAGCGTCGCCAGCTTCGCGATATCGAACACGTCGCAGCAACGATATTTCTCGAAGGCTGTTGTTGCGAGATACGGAGCCGAGGTCAATGCCGGCAATCTGATCGGGGTGTCGCGCGACGGGATCCGTGGTGTGGATGTGCCAGTGTCCCGGGGTGAGATTTCCCGCGTGGCATTTCTGCCTAGTTCGCAGGTCACAGTCGAGTATGTGCGCACGCTGCAAACACTGGCAGGCCAGGCCACGAACCTGAGTTCGTACATGGGGTTTGCGCAGGGCGAGTTGCTGTTCTTGGGCGCGAGCGGGGATCGAAGGCCGGAGGGCGATTGGCAAGTCACGTTCCGCTTCGGCGTGAGTGTCAACGAAACCGGAATCACCGTTGCTGCGCCGCCCGGCTACGACAGCCTGACCGGCATCAGCAAGCGGGGCTGGGAGTATCTGGATGTGTTCTACGAAGATGTGGAGTACGAGACTCCGATTCCGCTGATCGCGCAAGCGCCGTTGTCCGCTACCGTGCATCGGGTGTTTGACGAAGTCAATTTTGCGACCGCGCTTGCGATTCCGTCGCTGTAGTGTTCCGCGTGCGCACCGTGTGCCGCGCATCGCGTGCCGTACATCGCATGCCATGCGGCCGTGTGCCGCGTAGACCAGGAGAGAGTCATGCCGCTTTGTCGATTCGAGACCGACCTTCACGTCGCCGGTGCAATTTCGTGCGACAATATCACCATCCCCAAAGAATCCGTCGATGACAGCCAGGTCGCGGCGAACGCCGGCATCGCGGTATCGAAGTTGCGACACCTTCAGACGGCTGAGTTTTCAGAGCATTCGGAGGTCACTGTCACGGACAAGGTGTTTTCGACGCGGCGCATGCGGGCCGGGAATCTGATGCGCGTGCTGCTGGGCGTGCACACGCTTATGTCCGCGGGCGGGAGCGACAACAAGTCCGTCACGATCACGGTCAAAAAGAATGGCACGACTGTCGGGCTGACCGGCTCAGCGACGATCACGAAGGCCACGGCCGCGAAGTATGTACTTCCGACGGTCCCGACGACGCCGCACTCCGCGAATGACCTGTACACGGTCGAGATTGCGGACGGCGGCGACACAGGCACGCAAGCCGAAGGCGTCTACGTGGCGCTGGAGTTCGACGAGAGTGGCGCGTAGGACGGCTGCGGCCATGTAGCCCCGTGCTGAACGGAGAGAGCAAGTATGCCGCTCGGCCCCGGCCAGCGCGTTATTCCCGGCGAACCAGTCGAGCTGTTGGCCGACTGGTTCAACACTGTTACCGACGTAACGTCGGCGACGCTCCGGCTCCGTGCGTTGGGCGACGTGGGTAGCGGCGACGGGCGCGCGGTGCGAGCCGAGCGGCGAGTGCGAAACGACGTGCTGCGCGTTCGCAACGACACGGGGGATTCGATTCGCATCGGCCATGTGCTCGGCATTTCGGACGCGCTGCTCCCGAATGGGTCAAGGATCGGCGAGGCGCCGCTGGCCGGGCGGGTTCCGCAGGTTGTGGACGCCGGGCGGTTCGTCGTGGTCACGTCGCCGGCCGCGGACGAAATGCTGGCCGAAGGAACCGCGGACGGAATCGTGTGGGCAAAGGTGCGAATCAATCGGGAGCATCATCGGTTCGCCGAGGTCGAGAATGGCGAGACGGTATTGCGGTCGATGGCGCATGGGTCTGCGGCGCTGCTGTGGATTCAGGCCGTGGAAGATAGAGCCGAGGGAATCGCGTGGTGCATTGTGCAACTTCACGCCGGAGCCGGGCCGGTCGAGTACGTTTGCACCGGTCTGGGCAATGGACTGAATTCGGTGTCCGAGTCGTCGCTGCGGGGCGTGCCGGCGACGCTGTACGGATCGCATGATTTGGGCGATGTGGAAGACGTGTACTGTCGAATGTACAGCGGCGACTCTGGCGATCCGGCGGAGTACAGCCTTCAATACCATCATCCGCGTATCCGCGTCGGTGCGAGGTTCCCGGTTGTGGCGGCTGAGTACTTCGGGGAAGTGCGGGCGTGCTGCCCGTTTGCGTTTATTCGGGCGGGGTGCGCATGAGCCGAATCGCAACATGCGGCGACGGACGATTGAAGCTCTGCGGCGACGGCCGGGTCGCGGAATGCGCTGATTCGTTGTGCCCGTGCGGATGGGTGGACATCAACCAGCAGCCGTGGGGGACGTGCGGCGGGGCGACGCCGCCGGGGGCGCTGATCGAGCATGCCTACGATTTCACGCCGGGGGCAATCTCCGAATTCTGGGTGAAGCTCGGTGGCGAGGTTGCTGATTGCGAGCCGTTCGCGACGGACGGTCGGTACTTGATGCTCGGCGACATTCAGTCAACGTCGCTCAATGAAGACGACACTTCCGCCGCCGAATATGAGGCGTTCTACTGGATGCCGCGCAGCTCGGTCGATCACGACGGGCTTGTCGTCCCGACGTTTTCTGTTCCGTCGCCGCCGACGCCCAGCAACTTCGGGAATGGGTGCCTGCGGCGCGACGTTGGGGAGCTATGGGTTCCGCTGTGGATGGATGGATTCGGCATTGACGGCGGCTACGTCGTGGCGCATTCGCGCGGGACCGGAAGCTCGGGCGGCGGCGGGATCACGCTCGAATGTCGCGACTGCTTCCGCGTCGCGCCGCCGCAGCGGATCGTTGTCGCCGCAAACCAGCAGTGCATTGTCCCGCCGTGGCCGACGGGGAAACGCCACATCAGCGATGAAGCGTGGGATGCTTTGACAGCGCCGTGCATTGCAACCTATTCGCGCGGCGCGTTTAGCCCGCTGTTCACATTCGGCACAAACAAGGGGTGCTTCCGCGAATGGCCGCTGGCCATCGTGACCGAGCCATGCACCCTGCTGGTGGTGTTTAGCGTGATCCGTGAGACCGTGCGCCGATACTACCGCTCATCAACGGGCCTGTTTGATCGCGACCTGCTGTACCGCGACTTCAACCCGTGGGGCGAATGGGTTTTGATCGATCGCGAAGTACGGGACGCGCGATGGTGGGATTCCATCCACGGGAACCTGACCAATACGCAGGTGATCGACCAGCATCCGCCGAACGCGGGCGCGTATCCGGGCGGAATGACCAAAGCGAACGTCACCGAAGATATCGCGAGCATCGACATTCCGACCGCAAGCGAAGCGGCCCCGCGAATTGTGACGCTGAGATATCGACCGCTCGCGTGGTCCGCCAACGTGAACTGGCCCGACGAACACGCTGCTGGGGATGAGCGGAGAATGCTACGGTCCGCGCTCTGGGGGCTGGGGTCCACCTGCATCGTCCACGAGGCCGAGATGATTTGACACTTACTACAGCGGAGATTTTCCAATGAATGAATACATCGAACCCGGAACGTCGTTCGCGTTCCGCAAGACAATCGCGACCGGCGAATCGGACAACGATGTCGGCGAAGATTCTCGGCTAATCCCCGACGGGGCGCTCGCGCTTGCGGGCCAGCTCGGCGGCTCGCTCGCGATTCGGTCAATGGAGATTGCCATTGACGGCGGCGCTGACCAGCGCGACACCTTGAGCGGCACGATCAAGCTGTACTCTGGCGTGTACGATGCGTCCGCGACGCCGAGCACGGATTGCGTCCTGGTCAAGACCTGGGCGTTCGGGCCGGGGACGCTACTGATTGTTCGCTCGGGGGCGATGGACCCGCTGCGAGCCGCGACAAAGGGCCACGACCTGTTTCTGGTCGTGACATTCGACGAGGCGCCGACGGATGACGTTGAAATCGAGGCCGTCGGCATGTGGGTCACGCGGAATTAGCCGCGGCGAGGCGCCGAACATACGAAAGTGAGGCGAGCATGGGACGTGTGATATTTTGGGTAAACCCCAACGATCCCAGCGCCAGCAACGACAACACCGGATTGTCGCCCTGGCATCTTGGCGGAACGGACGGACCGATCAAGGATTGGAATGCAATCTTTGATGCAACGGGTTCGCCGGCGGCGCGGGCCGCGGTTGCAACGGAATGGGCTGCCGGAAACGAGGTGCTGGTCGGGATTGTCGGCAGGCTCCATCCGGGAAACCAGACGGCGCGCCCCGTCATCAACAACACCGGCTCGTGGAACGCCCCGGCGAATCGTCCGCTGGTCGTGTTCGGTACGGACGATCCGCTCGGCACAATCCCCGATTTCGCCTACGACGATGAATGGGATGGCGAGCTGACAACGCGAACGAGCAATACCGCCGGCGTTGTCACGCTGCCCGCGGGACATCCTTACGAGGCCGGCGACGTTGTGACGTTGATGTTCACCGGAGGCTATCGCTGCGCGGTGCTGGTTGCGGATGCGACGGCGACGACGGTCACGCTTTCTGGTGGCTCAGGGTCGAATCTCCCGAGCGAAGGCGCGCAGCTGTCCTTGACGCAGGTTGCACGTGCGATCATCGACGGCGGTGGAACCTGGGACTACGCGCTCAATGACGCGGCCGCATGCCCGAACAACATCGTGTTCGCAAACCTGGCATTCACCGGGGCATCGGGCGCGAACGGGCATGGGTGCCGTATCCAATCAACGAGCACGTCGGGAATCGCGTTCGTCAATTGTCGAGCGTGGAACAACCAGCGGTGGGGATTCCTCACGCAAGACATCGGGGGCGTGACGACGCACCGGTGTCGATCCTCCGACAACAACTCCGGCGAGACCGGAAACGGCGGCGGGTTCTACGGCCTGCGATTTTCGGATTGCGAGGCCAAGCGCAACAAGGGCCGCGGGTTCCATGTGTTGGCGCGGCAGGCTCGGGCGCTGCTAACCCGCTCTCGATCGTGGGGGCAGTACGGAACGACCGGGGCCGGAGTCCACGTCGAATACAACACGACCGCGGGCGCTGGGTACCCGTGCGACGTGGAGGATATGGTCGTCGATGGCAATGTGTCTGGGATCACAATCGGGGACGCGAGCATGACCACAGGCGCGGTGTACGCCGGCGGGCTGGCGATCCGGCGTTCACTGATCACGAACAACAGCCTGTACGGAATCCGCGGAGCGCACGGCACGCTGGCAATCCACGAACTCGCAGGCTGTCACTTCGACGGCAACGGTACCGCGGTGTCGCAGGCTCGGGCGCTGTTCAATCGCGGCGAGTCGATCGGCGATCCGCGGTATGAGGATCGGACGCGCGGGCGGTTCGCACTGAGCGCGAAGTCCGCGGCCGAGCGACCGGGGAGCGTTGGACCAGGCGGATCGGTTCCGCTGGCGAGGCGGGCATTTGCGCCGCCCACGATTGGAGGCTAAGGCAATGGCGAAACTGGCACTTGGCCGATGGTTCGACTTCAATCCCGCGCAGCTCTACGGACTCGGCATGGACGGCAATGCCGCCGGCGATCCGCAGCCGAAGTCCCGCTGCTACTTCCCGAGCAACTGGAATCCGCGCGACGGCCGACCGATCATGTTCATCATGCACGGCACGATCGGCGAATCGGCTCGGCGCGAATACTACAAGTCCGTCGCCAGCGGGTTCCCGTCGTTGTCGCAGGCCGGGACGACTGGCATTGGCGCGATCGGCGCAGATTCGAATGGCCCGCTGTTCCGGTATCTGGCCGGCGGGCTGGTCCCGGTGACGCAAGGCTACGCGCAGGTCGGCGCTCCGCTGGCGGAGTTGTCCGAGCGCATAAAGGGGTCGCGTTCTGCGTACAGCAGATGTGGTATTACGCCAGCGCGGGCCAGGAGCGATTGCTCGCGGACCTGAACAACGCGCGCACGCTGGAGGAATCGCTCGAAGCCGCGGGCTACATTGGCGACGCGAATCCACGGGATATCTACGGGCACAGCAGCGGGACCGCTCCGGCGCAGGCTCTGGCGTTCCGATACCCAGACCGGTTTTCCGACACACTGCTGCGCCGATCGAGTCGCGTGATTCTGTCGCACTCGAATCTCCCGCAGACCGTTGCCGAGGCGAACTATTTCTTCAACACGCTGCGCGCGAATCCGAAGGTGTGGAAATTCAATCGCGACACCGGCGAGTTCTACGACGTGGCAAATGGCCCGGTCGGGTCGGCCTACGACTTCAAGAACAGCGCCGACGCGCATGTGCTGGACGTGCTGGTCATATCCGGCTCTCATTCGAGCGACGGGGCCGGCGGCGTGTCATACGCGCAGATCACCGAACTGAGCCGCAATGGAGCCGGCACGGGCGAAGGCTACTGGGCGGCGAACGATTTCGACCGGATTCGGGTGGTGGAATTCGACTCGCCGAGCAGCACGAACGCATTCACCGGCGGTGCGGCTGCGTCATTCGGACCGACGCAGGGCGATCCGGCCGGAGCCGATGGGCGCGCGTACTACCCACACTTCATGCACGCTTACGGCTTCGATCTGGCGGTTGCGTTTTCGGCCGCGCCGGAATCAGACCTCATGGCGCGATTCGAGCGGCTGGCGTCGTAGGCCGGCGGCGCGGAGCGGAGCGGAGCGGGGCGCGGAGCGGGCGCGGAGCAGTGCAATTCAATCATCGTGGTCCGTCGCCGGCCGGCGGCGCTGCTCCGCTTCCGTCGCCAGTAGCGCAAACGCAGTGGCCAGGCCGTTCGGCGTATTGGTCTTGCCAAGCCGCGCCAGCGCACGGATCACGCGCCAAATATGCCAGCGGCCGACTATCAGCCGCGGCTGCGGGTCGAGCGCAGCCAGTCTCGGCCGGCAGGGCTGCGGCGATGGCCTGAATCTCGGCCAGGGGGCGCGTGACCATGCCGAGGGAGTGCGCGAGATAGTATTCGTCGGCGCGCGGCACCCAGCAGCAGACCATGAGAGACGCGGGGGCGGCGGGGCGGGGAGATACGATGAGCAGGCTCCTTGGCGGGCGCGCAGCCGAAATAGCGCCTACATGCCCAGCGCGCGACGCGCGTCAGCGATGTGGCGAGCCAGGTGGCAGGGAGACCAGTTATTCGCGCTGGTCGTGCGGTAGAAATTGCCGGCGGCGTCAGCGCCGTAGCGGCGCCCGTGCCGACCGAAGCAACCTTCCCCAACCGAGTGATCAGCGAGGCCGAGGTTGGCGAACTGAATCAGATGAACAGTGCGAACCGCGATGCCGCTGCGAGTGCGAATGGTGATGAGCTTCATGGCTTGCTCCTGCCGGCTTGGCCGGCGGTTCGGGGTTCACCGGCTTGGCCGGCGATCAGCGTATTGCTGATGTAGGTACTATCGCATGCCAGGCAGCACGTGTCAAGCAAAAACCAAGAAAAATCACAAAATCCGCAAAGTACGCAAATCGCATAGCCGTATACCTGCTTGCGGGGTAGGCTGGGGGCTGCGGTCGCACCCTGTCCTGACGGCTGTTGCACCACGTTGCACCGCGTTGAACCACGTTGCGCGCCGTTGCGCGCTGCGATTCGCCGCACCGTGATTTCTTGGCCAGAAACGCGGTTCCGTCGCGTCCCAAACCCCCGCTGCGGTGCTGGCAGCCGCTTCTCGCCGCTTCGCTCGGCCGGCAACTGCATTCCACCATTTTCCCATTTCATCGCATCCATCCGTCCCAATCTATTGGCGATGCTGAAGTTACGCAAAATCTGATTTATCGTTCAGCAATAGTTGACAATATCCGATGAAGAGCGCACAGTGATCTCGAAGTGAAATTGTGAGTACTTTTTGGAGCCGATGATGCCGATGGTTGTTCTGGACGCGGACCTCGACCGGGAGATTGAGCGGCGCGTGCCGCCTGAGTTCCGCGGGCTGCGCCGTCGATCGCTCCGCGTGTCGCAAGCGCTGCGGAGCTGGATCGCGCACATGCCGCTGTACCAAGGCGTCGGCGGCGCGGCGCCTGCCGAGTCCGTTCCCGTCGGAACCGCGCCGGCCGAAAGCACGGAGCCGCAACCTGCCGGTGCGGGTTCGTCCGCTCGGTCGCGGCGCGGCCGACGTTCGAGCCGCGGCTCGGCGCGAAACGGAGCGGTGCGATGAGTGGCGTCGGTACGCGGAGAGCATGGGCCGGGCGGTGCGTGCGGTCCGGGTGTGTCCCCCACCCAGCCGCGTCATCAACCGCCCATGCCTCCGCTGCCGGTGCCAGTGCCGGTGCCGTCGCCGTCGCCGTCGCCGTCGCCCCGATCGGCAGTATCCCATGTGTTTTTTTCCCGCGCGGGTGGCGCGGAGTGGCGCGGAAGATTCTCGCGCCCAACAAAATTTCTTGGTGGCGCGTAGTGGCGCGCATGGATTCTCGGACGCAATTGGCGCGGTCGGGAGTGCAGAGTGAACGTGGACAGGGACGGGAAGCGTGTTCAGCGATCGGCTGGCGTCACGACCGCAAAGCGGCCGTTCGTGCCCGACGAATTGCGGGGCGTCATCGATTGGCAAGCGCTCGCCCGGGCGACGGGCCGCGACCCCAAGCACGTCGTGCGAATCGTGGCCGTCATGATTGCGGTCATTGTTGTGCTGATGGTGACGCAGCCGGGCGTTTGGAAATCGCTCGTGCGCTACTGCGAGCGGCAGCGCGACGCATGGCGCGAGTCTGAGGTGCGAACGATGTTGAGCGAGAAGTATGGAGTGAGACCAGATGCCATCGACAGGACAGAGTGACGCGGATTTCGGCTTGCCATTGGACGCGATCCCGATCGGCGAAGCCGCCCGGCAATTGCGTTGCTCGCGCGATGCCCTGATTCGCGCGGGTCGAGCCGGGCGGCTGGCGACGTGGCGCGTCGGATCGCGCTGGTTCACGACGCCCGGCGCGTGTCGCGAATTTGTCAAGATTGGTGCGGCGGGGCCAAAGGCCCCAGACGCGAATGGCTCGGAGCCGCCTTCACCCTCCTCGGCGCTCCCAGTCCCTCCGCTCGCGTCGGCCCCGCCGCCGTTGTCTCGCCCCAACCGTCGCCACAATTCAGCGATGGATCGGTTGCGCGGAATGGGCGTCGCGTAGCGGTGGCGGTACCGGCGGCGGTGCCGGTGGTGGTGCTGGTGGTGGTTCCGGTGCCGTAACGGCGGTGGCAGCGCAGCGCAGCGCAGTGCAGCGCAGTGCAGCGCAGTGCGGCCGGTAGCTCAGCAGGAAGAGCGCGAGGCGTCGGAAACGCATCCGCCGATGCCCCGAGGCGCAGGTTCGAGTCCTGCCCGGCCGAATGTTGGACGCTCGGAGCTCGGCGACGTGCCGGCGGGCGTCCGAAAACCCCGGGAAAGGGAGATCGACAGTGGGCACAGCGAGAAAGGGCAGAGCTGCCGGCAAGGCGGCGGCTGGCGGAACAAGCGCCGGTGCCGCCAACAGCACTTGCAGAAGCGACAGGAAATACCATCACGTTCACATCCCGATCGAGTGGATGGGCATGGCCGCGAACAAGGGCGTCGGGATCGGCGCTCGCATTGATCGCGGGCACCTGAGTGTCCACCAGATTGACGCCATGTTCGTCGGCAAGCGGCTCGCTATCCTGATTTCGGCTGATCCGAACGCAAGCGGCGACGCTGCGGGCCAGGCGAAGCTCATGGACACCGCGGACGTGCAGATTGAGTCCGTTGCGGACAGCCGTCGCGTGAGCCTTGCGGACAAGTACGGTATTCGTCTCTGCTTCATGCCCGATTCAATCGACGTGGGCATGCTGGCTCGGTTCGCCGGGAAGCCGGGGACGATCTCGTTTAGCGTGATTGGCGATGCTCCGCGCGGCGGCGACACGGCGGACGAAGACGGCGGCGAAGACTAGCGTTAGGCGCCGGACGCGACGGAACGAATCCCGGCGCATTTCGGCCCGGCATACATCG